>JAPOOH010000298.1 GCA_026713505.1 Chloroflexota bacterium
AGTTTCCCCCTGGCGCGGGCGATAGCCATGCCCTCGCGGGGGCGCATGCGGCTGAGGTCAGCTTCGAACTCGGCGAAGGTGGCGAGGATATTGAAGAACAGCTTTCCCATCGGGTCGCCCGGGTCGTAGAGCGTTTGTCCGAGAGCCAGTTTCACGCCTCGTTTCTTTATCTGATCGGCGATGGCGCGGGCATCTGGGACGGACCTGGCCAGCCGGTCGAGTTTCGGCACGACCAGCGTGTCGTCTTCGCGCACGGCGGCGAGGGCCTGATCCAGGCCGGGCCGGGCACGGCTGGTGCCGGTGAGGCCGTGGTCGGTGTAGATGCGGTCCTCGGCGACACCCAGCTCCAGGAGTGCCTGGCGCTGGGCGGCCAGGTCCTGCTGGTCGGTGGAGCAGCGCGCGTATCCGATGAGCGTTGCGGTCATGTGGTAAGTGTACGGATAGGGTCCCGCTTCTGCAATTGTTCTCGTACCATTCATATGAGACGCTCTTGGTTCTTGTTTGGCGGGGGTTGGGTGACGGACTGCGCCGTACGCTGGACGTTCCCCTTACGGACAGCGCCGCGCAGCCGGGATGAACGGATAACGAAGAGGAGGAACATGCAAGCTTTTCGATTGCAGTCCTACTGGCCTCTACCTCAGCACGAACCACCACAGGAGAACGATGCCCACCAGCAGCGCCAGCAGCACCAACATGATCGCACGGGTCATGATTAGCACGCCGTTCGTATCCTTGTGCGCGGCGACCTCCTTCCGGTGCTCCCTCTCAAGCTCGTAGTAAGGCCGGTTGGCGGTGGCGGCCGACTCCCTGGCCTCGTCCCGCTCCCGCTCCAGCTCGGACGACCTGAGCTGCCACTCGGATAGGCTCTGCTCCAACTCCCGCACGGTTCGCCGTAGCTCCTCCTCCCTAGCGAGGGACCGGCGCAGCAGTTCCTCGTCGCTCAGGTACTCCGGCCCCTGCATCCGCACGTACACCCGGCGCCCCTCCCGGCGAACCACGACCTCTCCCCGCCGGATCATCCGGTCCAGGGTGGACATGGAGACCTCCAGCTCCTCCGCCGCCGCCGCCTTGGACACCCAGCGCATTGACTCTTCCATCGCTTTTTACCTCGCTATGGGCTGACACGTCGGGGGGGTGCAAGTTGTCTAAACCCAGTACATTTTACTCCCGGCAATTTAGTGTCGCTTTTCACTTTTCCCTTTGACCGGTCAGAAGATGCGTCAACCCCGTTTCGTAGTTGAAATCGGGTGCTTTCGGGCCTATTTCGGCCTCTTCGGATCATGGATTTTGGGCCTACCGGGACAGTTTTGTACGCCCAGCGGGCGTTGTGGGGAGATAGGGCTGCATCGCAGACCCATCACGTATCTCCCTCTATCGGACGCATCCGGTGCCGCAGGGAGTCCCACTGGTAAGCCCGCAACCCCGACAGCGCCAGCAGCTGGGTGCGCGACTCCCACAGGGGACGCCAGGACCGCCCCAGCAGCCCCCGCCGGGCCAGGGCGTCTGCGGATGACACCAGGATGGGCAGGTTCATCAGGTTCATTTGGGATGCCGTCCTGGCGTAGGTCTCCGCCACCTCCTCGCTGTCTACCACGAACAGGGTGGTGGGGAACGGAGGCATGTCCTCCCCGGGAGCGTTGGAGTGGTAGTAGCGGGGGTAGGGCCTCAGCCGGGCCAGGACTCCCTTTGGGTGGCGGGCGCGTAGCTCGTGCTCCAGGTAGAAGGGGACGTGCAGGCCGTCAACAATGAGATGGCCCACGGCGTCCGGGGCGATGGCCGACTCCCCCCAGTCGAAGGCCCGGTCCGTCTTGGCCATGGGGATGGACCAGGTCAGCTCTGAGTATGCTGTCGCCCGCGCTTCAGCAGCCAGTTCCGACAGGAACCAGGTCACCCCGTCTACGTGCCTTGTCTGCCTGGCCCAGGTCTCGATGCGGTGGCCCAGGTGACGGCGCTTCCCGTGTTTGTCCGTGGTTAGCTCCGTGCTCCAGATGCCCTGCGTCGTCGGCAGTTCCGCCCGGTCCCGGTGGGTGAAGTAGCGTATGCCATCCTCCGAAAGGGTGTAGCGCACGTCGCCGCGCTTGCCCCGGCGCTCGACAAGGCCGCAGGC
>JAPOOH010000299.1 GCA_026713505.1 Chloroflexota bacterium
AGGATGGTTCGACAGGCTCACCATGAGCGGGGGAGGCTGTTTTCACAAGAACGACTGGAACATCCCTAGAAGGACAGGTCCACCAGCTGCACGCCCGAATCGGTCCGCATCACCTCTACGGTGGTGAGGGCGGCCTCCGCGTTCATCCAGAACTCGATGGTCGCGCCGACGTACATGGAGAGGTCCAGCGCTACCGGGAAGTCGTACTCGCCGACCTCCGTGACCTCGCGGGTGAACCACAGCGTGGGCCGATTCTCCTTGCTGACCTTTGCGTAGAGCCGGGTGCCGGGCACGGCCGGTGCGCCGTCCACCGTGAGGTCGCCGTAGAACAGCAGCGGAATGTGGGGCGGCGCGCCCACGGGGCCCAGGGTGCTCGCCGTCGGCGGGCTGATCTGGGTGTAGCCGGTGCGCAGCGTCGGGATCACGCTGGTGCCGAGGTCGGCGGCGGTCGCGGCGTAGACCTGTTTCTCCTCACCGACCCCTCGGTCGGTCAGCCACGATGCGGGCATACGGATGCCCTGCAGCTTGGCCTGGTCGTTGATCAGGATACCGCCGTCGAACGCTGAAGACTCGCCGATGTGCAACTGGATGAAGCCGTAGCCAAGCAGCGAGTAGATGAACCCCCGCGCGGTCACCGGGCGCGGGTCCAGCAGTCCGTTGAACGGGTCGTACTGCATCAGCACCATCGGGTCGCCGATGCCGGGGATGTCGGCGGAGAGGGACAAGAAGCTGTAGGTGCGTGGCTCACCCAGCGGGGTGAGCAGCGCAAGGCCCTGCTCGTCGCTCCTGCCAGTCACCCATGCGGTGCCTTCCGTGCCGTCGGCCAGCGTGAAGACAACCTCTGGGGCGTTTCCCAACGGCGCCGCAGCGGTGATGATCTCGCCGTTCTCGCTGATGAAGGCGCCGGTCCACGTGGACTCGCCGAGCGAGAGCTTCACGATGGCGTCCCTCGCCTGCGACGCCGACTCCTCGAGGGTAAACATGGGTATCGGGGTCGGGGCCGGCGTGGGTGTGATCGTTGGCGTCGGCGTCGAAGTCGGCGTCGCTGTCGGCGTCGCCGTAGCCGTCGGTGTGGGCGTCGCGGTGGCCGTCGGCGTTGGAGTCGCGGTGGGCGCCGGCGTAGGCGTGTGCGTCGGGGTTGGGGTGGGGGCCTGGGTTGGAGTCGGGGTAGGGGCGGGCGTCGGCACAGGCTCTTCTTCGCGGGAGTTGTCCAAGGCGATGGCGAGCCCCAGCACGAAGATGGCTGTGAGGATGATCAGGGTTGGTATCCGCAGGGATTTCCGCATGGTCTTTCCTGGGCTGCCCGCTCTCAGTGCAGGCCCTAGCTCCCTTCATTCAAGAGGCGTATGCGTGAGGTCCTTGTTCCGCGCATCGCGACGTTCGGGACTCCAAGAGGCGTGACGGGCAGGGCCAACATGCCTTGCCCGCCGTCGAAACGGACGCAGCGAACTAGAAGGCGAGGTTCAGTGACACGGTCAGGTCTTGCGCTTGATCGTCGTAGGTACCCTTCTGCTCCGCCGGCATGGCGTTCGCCCAGAACTCCACTTCCGCTCCGTTGTAGCTGTTGTTCGGTGCGGACACGTTGAGGAGGTAGAAGCCAAGCTCCGTAACCGCATTCGCATCATCGACCCAGTGGTCCGGTTGACCGGCCTTCTGCAGTCTCGCATACAGCGGGGTCCCCGGAGCCGCGTCAACGCCGTCTATGGTGATGTGGCCACTGAAGATGAGCGGAAGTGAGGGGAACTCCTCGATGGAGCGGCTGGGCGGATCGGGGTCAATCTGGAGCAGGCCGGTCCGCAGGGCGGGGATGGAACTGGTCCCGACCTGCGCGGCGTCGACTGCGTAGACCTCCTGGGCGTTGCCCGCGATGAGGTTGTCGACCAGCCACGCGGACGGCATACGGACGCCCTGGATCTTCCCGTCCGGGTTGATGAGCATGGCGCCGTCCGAAGTCGAGTTACTGGCGGCACGTATCTGCATGTAGTTGAACCCGAGGATACCGGGCTTGTACCCGCTCACCGTCGTCAGCCGCTGCTCGACCGAGGGCGAGAGAGTGGAGTGCTGGAGCAGGCCGAGCTCGTCGCCGATGATGGGCGGCTGCGCGGAGAGCTGGATGAAGTCGTAGGGAGGAGTCGCGCTGATGGGGCGCAAGAGGGCCAGACCGATGACGTCATCCCTGCCGACCACCCATGCCTCGCCCTGTTTCCCACTCGCGCGGTTATCGGCGGCCAACTGGAAACTCACCAGGGGAGCGCTGCCGAGCGCCTCGGACGTCGTGAGTATCTCGCCCTCCTCGCTGATGACGGCCCCTGTCCAGACCCTGTTGTTCGCTTCCAACCGGACTGTGGCTCTCGTTGCGACCCTGACGACGTCGATAGGCGAGAGAGTGGGCGTTGCGGTTGGCGTCGCCGTGGGCGCCGAAGGCGTCGGGGTTGACGTCGGCGTCGGCGTGGGCGTCGGCGTGTGAGTAGCCGTGGGCATCGGAGTTGCCGTTGGTGTCGCCGTGGGCGTTGCCGTAGGCGTGGGGGTCGCGGTGGGTGTGGGGGTAGCCGTGGGCAGCGGGGTCGGCGTGGCAACCACGGGGACCACCGGCGGCGGGCTGGAACAGGCAACGCTGATGGTCATCGCAAGCGCGACGGTCAGGACTATAAACGCCGGGACATGTAGAGGTATCCGCATTAGGCCTCACAGGGCTGGCAAGCTCTATCGTCCACAATGGGGACAATGCGGCGATTCTAAGCGCCAGGGGGGCAGTCTCCAATGAGTTAGGGTTGCTTGTTTCGGGACTGTGTGTCAGCACCGGCACCGAAGCGGGTGCGACCGCTATGCTATGCTGACTACTACGTTCCCCGGCGCGCCGGGGTTCCATTGTGAGAGAGATTCGCGATGTTCGAACGGCTGGATAACCTCCTGAAGCGGCGTGAGGAGATAGACATGCTCCTCGCCTCGCTTGAAGTCGTCGCCGACCCGGCCCAGCTCACGAGGCTCGGCAGGGAGCGCGCGGCGCTGTTGCCGGTAGTGAGCGCCTGGGAGCGGCTGCAGAGCGCGCAGGACGAGCTCGCCGAGGCGAGAGACCTGGCCTCGGATGCCGACCCGGAGGTCGCTGAGCTGGCGCAGGAGGAAGCCGAGAGCCTCACCGTAGAGGTGGAGCGGCTGAACGGGGAATTGCGGGAGGCGTTGCTCCCGAAAGACCCGAACGACAGCAAGAATGTCATCATGGAGATACGGGGCGGCACCGGAGGCGACGAGGCGGCGCTCTTCGCGGGCGACCTCTTCCGCATGTACCAGCGGTACGCACAGCGCCACGGGCTCCGCGTGGACATCGTCAACACGAGCGAGACGGAACAGGGCGGGCTCAAAGAGGTGGTGTGCGAGATCGAGGGGGCCGACGCATACCGCCTTCTCAAGCACGAGAGCGGTGTCCACCGCGTCCAGCGCGTGCCGGTGACCGAGGCGCAGGGCCGCATACACACCTCCACCGCCACCGTTGCCGTGCTGCCGGAGGCGGACGAAGTGGACGTGGATCTCAAACCGGAAGACCTGCGCATAGACATCTTCCACGCCGGCGGGCCCGGTGGCCAGAACGTGAACAAGGTCGCCACGGCCGTTCGCGTGGTGCACAACCCCACCGGCATCATGGTCGTCTCGCAGGACGAGCGTTCACAGCTGCGCAACAAGACGAAGGCGCTCGCCGTGCTGCGCTCACGCCTATTCGACCTGCAGTGGCAGGAGCAGCAGGCAGCGACGTCGGCAACGCGGCGCTCCCAGGTGGGCGCGGGCGACCGTTCCGAGAAGATACGCACCTACAACTTCCCGCAGGACCGACTGACGGACCACCGTATCGGCAAGTCTATCCACGGCCTGCAGGAGATCATGGACGGGCAGATAGACGCCGTGGTCCGGGAGCTGCTGCAGGACGAACAGGCCCGCCTTCTGGCGGAAGAGGCGGAAGCTGCCGTCTGAGGCTGGTCCCGACCGGGGATCAGGCCGCGATAGGGTCTGCGGTGTCCGCGCTCGCGCCGGGGGCCGATGCCGCGTGGAGCGTTTCGTCCCACTCCATCCCCCCGCGCTTCCACTCGTAGGCCCAGCCGGCGACCATCACGGCAGTGAAGAAGAGGATGGCGCCGAATGCGGACCACCCCAGCGCTCCCGCCTGGGACGCCCACGGGAAGAGGAAGACGACTTCCACGTCGAACAGGAGAAAGAGGAGCGCGAACCGGTAGTAGCGGACGTTGAAGCGCTCCCAGCGCCCGCGCTCCGGCTCCATGCCACACTCGTACGGGGTGTACTTGATGGGGTTTGGACGGAACGGGCGAGCCTTGATCCTGGTGGCAAGCTGAGAGAGTACGAGCACGCTGGCCGGCACGACGACCGCCACTGCCGAGAGCATGAGGACAAGCCCGTACTGCCGCAGGTAGTCTTCCATGAACCCATGCTATGGAGACTGCCCGCCGAGCGTCAAGCCTGAACGTGCGCAGCAGTCCTTCCCTGCTTGCATCACGAGTGACTCAAATGCTAATATGCCCGTCTGTGTCCGCTTGTTCCGCCAGGGAACTCCGCAAGCGGTACTTTCCGGAAAGGGGGGCTGCTTGATTGGAAGCGCTTGGTCGTCACTTACTGCTGGAGCTCCGCTCCTGTAACCCCGAATCGCTCGATGACCTTCCCCTGCTGGAAGGCATGATGCTGCGCGCCGCAGTGGAAACCGGCGCAACTGTTATAGGCAAGATCTTTCATCAATTCAGTCCCCAGGGAGTTACCGGCGTCGTTGCCATCGCCGAATCCCACCTGTGCATCCATACCTGGCCAGAGTTCTCCTACGCCGCTGTGGACATATTCACCTGCGGCGAGAACTTCGACCCCACGGAAGCCGCCAAGCTCATCATCGCGGGCCTCGAGTCGTCGGACCCGGAGATGACCGAGGTCTCCCGCGGGATCGACATCCTCACCGCCGCCGCCACCGCCTGAGATGAACGGGCTCTCTCCCCGGACGCTCTGGTACCTGGAACACCTGAGCCCCGACCTGGTACAGGCCTCCAGCGTCCGGCAGGTCATCTACGAAGGAGACACTCCCTACCAGCACGTGCAGGTCCTGGAGACCGGCTCGTTCGGCAGGATGCTCGTGCTGGACGGTAAGACCCAGTCGTCCGAGTCCGACGAGTGGGTGTACCACGAGGCGCTCGTCCAGCCCGTGATGTTCGCGCACGCTGACCCGCGCCGCGTGATGGTGGCCGGGGGCGGCGAAGGCGCGACGATCCGCGAGGTGCTGCGCCACCGCTCGGTGGAGGAGGTCGTCATGGTCGATCTCGACAAGGCCGTGGTCGACCTCTGCAAGGAGCACCTGCCGGAGCATCATCAAGGCGCGTTCGAAGACCCGCGCGTTACGCTGCTGCACGAGGATGCCCTGGCCTATCTCGACCAGCGGGAGACGCCGTTCGACATCATCGTCATCGACGTGCCGGACCCGCTGGAGGGCGGGCCAGCCTACCTGCTCTTCACGGTGGAGTTCTACGAGCTGGTGCGGACACGGCTCGCGCCCGGCGGCCTGATGGTCGCCCAGTCCGGCCCGACGGGGCCAACCAACGTGCGGGAGGTGTTCACGGCGATCGCACGGACGATGGAGCGCGTGTTCGACCACGTGTCCGGCTACGACGCCCATATCCCGAGTTTCGGGATGACGTGGGGGTTCATCGCCTGCGGCGGCTCGGACGCGCCCAACGTCGGCGCCATGAGCGAAGCTGAGGTGGACGCGCGCGCGCGGGAGCGCATCGCGACCCCGCTCCGCTTCTACGACGGCGCGGCACACCGTGGGATGTTCGGCCTGCCCAAGTTCGTGCGGGAGGCTGTCGCGACGGAGACGCGCATCATCACGAAAGACAATCCCATCTACGCCGTCTAAGGACTGCTCCGCGAAGAGATGACATCAGAAGGGGCGCATCAAGGCGCCCCTTCTTCTTGCGGGTTCCCGCTCGGTTCAGGCGGCCGAGTCGGAAGATGAATCTTCCGAGTCCTTGACCCCGGACTTCCATCCGTGCCCCCACCCACCCCGCTTGCCGCGGTGATGGTCTCCTCGGAAGGCGAATTTCTTCCCGAACTTGCCGGATGCCAACTCCGGAGGGTCCAGGTACCAGTCCAGGTATTCGTCCGCCTGCTCCTGGGTGATGCTGCCGTCCTCGACCATCGAGGCAAGCTTGTCGCGCAACTGCTGCTCCCAGGCCGCCTTTCGCTCCGCCTGCAGCTCCGCCTTCGTTTCCTCTACCGCTGTCTGGACCTGGTCCTCGTCGATCCCGAGCTTGCCCGCGAGTATCTCCACGAAGCGGGACACCTTGGAAGAGTCGCCTGACGATTCGTCCTGGGCGAACGCTGTTCCCGCGATGGCTCCGGTCAGGAGCAGGGCCGCGAGGGCCGGGATGAGTAGCCATTTTCTGCGCATCGATGCTGCCTCCTCGATTTCGATCGTTGTTTCCTGGTTCCGAACGCGCGCTACAGGACACTACGCGGCGAGTCTCCGTACGGATTCATCGCATCAGGCGGGTTCCCCGAAGCGCGCAGCGCTACGTCGTTGAAGGCGGAACGCCGCGCGTGCATAGTGAATTCCAGAAGCGCGCCTCATTCAGGGGCGATCCCAAACGGGGACGGTAATGAACCTGATAGACCTGCTCATCCTCGCCCTGCTTATCATCGGAGGCCTCCTTGGCTGGGTGAACGGGGTCGTGAAGTGGCTGTTCACCTTCGTGGGGTTCATCGTGGGGATCTTCCTCGCCAGCAGGCTCTACGACACGCTCGACTGGGCCATCCCGATGGTCGACAGCGACGGCCTCCGGCAGTTCATCACCTTCGTCATCATCCTGGCCGCCGCAGTGGTGGGGGCGTGGATGCTCGGACGCGCGGTCAAGGCGACGTTGAGCATCCTCATGCTCGGGTGGGTCGACAGAGGTGCAGGGATGGCGTTCGGCCTGCTCGTCGGCCTGCTGGGCGCGTCAGCAGCCGTCCTGGCGATGCACTCCATACCGGTCGAAGAAGTGCAGGAGGCCATGCGTGATTCGCTGCTGGCAGAAGCGCTGCTGGACGGGACCTCGTTCATCCGGGGGCTCATGCCCGCCGAGTTCCAGATACGAGACTCGCTGTTCACGGTCCCGGGCATCGGGTAGCGGCCCGCGCCGTGGCGACCTGCAAACGGACGCAGGTTGCCTATGTTCCGCCGCCCTCTTATGATTCGGGAGTCAGCCTCTCACGGACGGCAGGCTCACGAGGGGGAGACGCTCTGGCCGAGGCGGTCCTCATCCTGAACCAGAACTACGAACCGTTGAACGTCTGCGGCGTGAGACGGGCACTGCTTCTTGTCCTGGGGCAGAAGGCGCAGCCCCTGGAGCTCGGGGACGGTGAGTATCGCTCCGTGTCCCAGAACTTCCCCATCCCCTCCGTCATACGCCTGCTCTACATGGTGAAGCGCCCGCTATTCACCCGGCGCCTCTCCCGCCGCGAGATATTCTGGCGGGACCAGTTCTGCTGCCAGTACTGCGGCAGGCAGACGCGCGAACTGACGCTGGACCACGTCGTGCCCCGGGTGCTGAACGGCCCGCACACCTGGGAGAACGTCGTTGCGGCCTGCGTGCCGTGCAATCACAGGAAGGCCGGACGCACGCCCGCACAGGCGAACATGCGGCTGCTGCGCGATCCGATGCCGCCCAAGGCGAACCCGTACTACCACCTGATGCACCGCAACCTCCCGGACGAGTGGAACATGTACCTCCCGTGGTTGGCGCAGCGCCGGAGCGTGGAGGTCGGCACGGAGGCGCTCGTTCGGGCGTGAGCGCCTGACCGCAGACCTGCCGTTCCGGAGAAGTCGAGGTGGGCTCTCAGGCGACGTTGGGGCCAGAAGTACGCTCCCTGAGAGATGCTTCGGCTCCGCTCAGCATGACAACTTCCGGGTTTGTGAGCGTGGGTCCTTTCACGAGCGGGATTCCAGCAGGGGCGCTTCCAGCATGAACACGTCCAGCGCAAGACGGACGTTGGCGTTGCGTTCCAGGGCCTCTATCGTGCGGGTCACGTTGTGCGCCCAGCGGACGACGTCGGCCGGTTGGAGGGCTGCGGCGTGCCGCTCCAGCATCTCCCGCCACGAGAGGTTCGTGATGCCCGACGCGTTCCCCTGCTGCACGGGCATGATGTCCCGCAGCCAGCGGAGCCAGAGGAAGAGTTCCTCCCGGCCTGCGCCGCGGTCGCGGTCGAGGCGGCGCGCGAGCTCACCGGCGTAGGCGAACCGCTCCTCCAACCCGCCATCGATGGCGTCGA
>JAPOOH010000300.1 GCA_026713505.1 Chloroflexota bacterium
GGACGGCGAGCCCACCACCTACAACTGGACGGAGAGCGACCTGCGGGCGAACTACGGCCGGAGGGGCGGCGGGCTGGTAGAGGCGGCGAAGCGCGAGGTGATGCGCTGCACGGGCGGCAACATCACCATCAACACGTTCATGCTGGACCAGAGCCCGTCGCTGCTGCGATTCGTCCAACTGATGACGAAGATCAACCGGGGCCGCGCGTTCATCGCGAGCCCCCACAGCCTCGGCTCTTACGTCGTGTCGGACTACGTCTCGAACCGGAACAAGGTGATCCGGTAGAAGCGGGCCGGTCGTTCCTGCGCGGGCAGGAACGACGCAGCGTACCCCATCTACGCGCCTCCCTCAGGCCGGCGTGGGAGGTGTCGGAGCTACTGCGTACCGTGCGCGACGTTGCGAATGGCGAGTACCGCATACCTGCAAGTGTGATGGAGCGCGTGTTTGCCGAGATCCGTGCATCGGCCCAGCGAAAGAAGGCATCGGCGCCCGGCGGACTTACGCCGCAGGAGCGTGAGATCCTCACGCTGTTCGCGCAGGGGCTGTCCTACGCGAAGATCGCCGAAGTGAGGGGCAACCAGCCGGTGACGATCCGGAACGCCATCTACGGCATCCAGGACAAGCTCGGCATCGGGACGAAGCAGGAGATGGTGGTCTGGGCCGTGCGGAACGGATTGCTGGACGAGTCTTAGGACTACCGTCCGAACCGGACGTACCAGTAGACGAACAGCGCCATCGCGACCGCTATGACGCCCAGGCTCGCGATGGCGAACGCCGTGTCCAGCAGCACACCAAGGCTGTTGAGGACCACGGCGATGATGACGAAGATGAATACGACGCCTACGAGTCCCGCATCCTCACGTTTCATCGCTTCGCACTCCTGAGATTTCCTCACCCGGCATTGCGCGGCTCCCTTGCCCCCTTGAGCGAGGGGAGGCGAGGCTCCTGCCTCCGCAGGAACGACGGCGTTGGTACACCCCGTCCACTCCATCCTGACCTTCCCCCGTCAAGGGAGAAGGATCAGCGGCCCGGGAAGCTTGGCGGGCGCTTCTCCCTGAACGAGCGTACGCCCTCCAGGAAGTCCTCGCTCGCCTCGACGCGGTCCAGCGCTCGCAGACGCTCCTCCGGCACCTGTTCCGCCGCGCCGAACTCCAGCAGGTCGCGTATCACCTGTTTGTGGGTACGGTGCGACACAGGCGAGAGCAACGCTACTTCCTCAGCCAGCGCACATGCCTCCTCCATGAGCGCACCACCGTCCACCACGATGCTGATGACCCCAGCTGTCAGCGCGCGCTCCGCGGGAATCATGCGTCCCGTCAGCATGAGGTAGGCCGTATCCCCCGGCCCCGCGAGGCGCAGCAGGCGGTCGATATGCCCGTGCGACACGCCTATGCCCCGCTTGGCGGCGGGCAGCCCGAACTGGGCGTCGGTCGACGCTATCCGCAGGTCGGCGTAGAGCGCGAGTTCCAGTCCTCCGCCCAGGCAGTAGCCGCGTATCGCCGCGATGGTTGGCTTGGAGAGCGCGTTCAGCGCGTCGCAGGCGTCGTTCACCGCCTGCCGGTAGTTCCGGGCGCGATCGGGCGTGCTGCGCGTCTCCTCGAAATCCTTGATATCGGCGCCCGCGGAGAACGCCTTCTCGCCCGCCCCGGTCAGCAGCACGGCCCGTATCGTCTCGTCGGCGTCCAGCTCGGCGAAGAGCGCAGGGAGGCGCAGCCACATGTCGTAGGAGATGGCGTTGCGCTGGTCCGGGCGGTTCAGCGTGACTGTCGCCACCGCTCCGTCGCGCTCCAGCAGCAAGTCGTCGGTCATGGCGCTATGCCTCCACCGCTCCGTCGCGCTCCAGCAGCAAGTCGTCGGTCATGGCGCTATGCCTCCGCCGCCTTCGCGCGCAGGCAGTCGAAGAAGCGGTCGATCTGCGATTTGGCGACGGTGCCCATGAGACGCTGACCGACGCGCGCGAGCACGCCGGTCACCTGCACGTCGCCCTCGAAGCTCAGTTCCGTGGCGCCGTCCTCGTCAGCGAGCGCCAGCGACCCCGCGCCCCTGATCTCCGTGCGCCCGCCGGAGCCTTCGAACGTCATGCGGTAGGACTCCGGCTCGACCCTGTCCGTTATGGCGAGCGTGCCCTTGTACGAGCCGGAGACGATGCCGACCTTCACGCCCAGCTCGATCTCGTAGCGGTCATCCCCGAGCGGCTTGAACGCACGGACACCGGGGATACACGAGCCGACCACGCTCGTGTCCATGAGCGTCTGCCAGAGTCGCGCTCTCGGTACGTCTAAACGGTACGCTCCGCTCAGTTTCATGAGGCTCCCAGTCGCTGGCTGTTACGCCCACTATAGCAGCGCCCAGGCGACAACCCCACCGCACCCAGCCCTCTCCCGCCATCGGGAGAGAGAGCAAACAACCCTGCCACACCTGCCGGAGCTATGCGAGGGTTTCACCATTCTGGAGAGAGGAGCCATCCGAAGGCGTCATACTGCCCCAGGCCGTTAACGCAGCCCTGCGATTGACAAACCCAGTGCATTAGATACCCTTGCCCGCGCAAGGCGCACGCGTGTGCAGGGCACACGTGGAGAATCCCCAGGCACGACCAGTCAGTCGAGGGAGGAGGCCAGTTGTGACAGTTCCTGTCGAGATCACGATCAACGGGAAAGCCTGCGCCGGAGAGGTGGAAGAGCGACAACTGCTCGTCCACTTCATCCGGGAGAACGCGGGGCTCACCGGGACGAAGGTAGGTTGCGACACCAGCCAGTGCGGCTCATGCACGGTGCAGTTGGACGGTGTCGCGGTCAAGTCCTGCACGGTGCTCACCGTCCAGGCATCAGGCTCATCGGTCGCGACGATCGAGGGGTTGTCGGACGGCGTGGACCTGCACCCGCTGCAGGAGGCGTTCTGGAATAACCACGGGCTTCAGTGCGGCTTCTGCACGCCGGGCATGATCATGGCGGCGAACGAGTTGCTGAGCAGGAATCCCTCCCCGACGCGGGAGGAGATCCGCCACGGGTTGGAGGGGAACATCTGCCGGTGCACCGGCTATCAGAACATCGTGAGCGCCGTCGAGGACGCCGCCAGGACGATGGGAGGGAGGTAAGCCATGACCACACGGATATTCGGTTCAGGTATCCGTCGTCGTGAAGACCCACGGCTCATCACGGGCCGGGCGTCCTACACGGACGACATCAAGCTGCCTGGGATGCTCCACGCGGCGATCCTCCGGAGCCCCTACGCCCACGCGAACATCACGGCGGTCGATGCCAGCGGCGCAGCCGACCAACCAGGCGTCGTTGCCGTCTACACCGGCGCAGACACGGACGGCGTGCTCAACGGCATGCCCTGCGCATGGCTGATCCCGGGCTCCGACCTCAAGACGCCCGCGCATCCGGCCATCGCGAAGGACAAGGTCCGCTACGTCGGCGACGCCGTCGCGGTCGTGGTGGCGGAGTCACGGTACCAGGCCGAGGACGCGCTGGAGCACATCGCGGTCGACTACGAGCCGCTGGACGTCGTCATCAGCCCGAAGGCCGCCGCGCAGGACGGCGCGCCGCAGCTCCACGAGGACGTCCCCAACAACATCGCGTTCACGTGGGCGGTCGCCGGAGGCGACGTGGACGCGGCGTTCGCGGACTCCCCCGTCACGGTCAGCGACACCATCACGCTTCAGCGGCTCATCGCGAACCCGATGGAGCCTCGCTCCGCCCTCGCGCAATGGAACGCGCCCATGGGCGAACTGACGCTCTGGAACACGTCGCAGAACCCGCACATCGCGCGGTTCCTCACGTGCGTCGTGACGGGCGTGCCGGAGCACAAGATACGCGTCATCGCGCCGGAGGTCGGCGGCGGGTTCGGGAGCAAGATCCCCTACTACCCGGACGAGGCCATCACTTCGTTCTGCGCGATGAAGCTGGGCGTGCCGGTGAAGTGGACCGAAACCCGCAGCGAGAACTACCAGATCAC
>JAPOOH010000301.1 GCA_026713505.1 Chloroflexota bacterium
GCGCCGTGATCCGGACACCGGCTTCAAACTCGTGTTCCGCAAGCTCATCCTCGCTCAGAACGTCATGCTCCCCAAGGTGCTCAACACCTTCCTCTAGCAACCCGCCTTCTCCGACATTCCCGCGAAGGCGGGAATCCAAGGAGCGGCGCCGAGAGCCGCTCGCGGAGTGGGGAGGAGAGAACCAACCATGACCGCACGCATCGAGTGGAGAACCAGAGGCCGGGGCGACGACGCCCTCATTTACATCGGCGAGTTCGGCGAGGACGACAACACTGTCCTGCGCACGTGGAACGCTGACTCCGACGTACTCACCGACTTCCTGAATGGCATGGAAAACCTCGACACGAAAGTCGCCGGCCTGGAGGTCGACGCAGACCAGCGCGACCCCGAGCAGTGGGGCAAGCTCGTCCTCACGCGCCTGCCCACCGGGGAAGTCATGCACGTCGACCCGGAGCCCTACTGGGACGGCATCTACTACTGGTTCCGCTCACGCGGGGTCGACCCGCACAAGTGGCGCGGCCAGGCCCGCTAAGGGTCCTCACACCACGATACGCAGCGCGCATGGGGGGACACAACTCTCTCCACAGTTCCGCCTGTTCACGGTCACCTCACCCTGCCCACGGCAGAGGGGGGAGGAGCGTGGCTGACTCCAGTTAAGGCTACCCCCTGGAGGCGCTACTGCTGCGGACCGCGGACGAACTCGAACGTGAGTATCCAGGCACCCGCGGCGTTGATGTTCAACGTTTGCCTGCCCCGCGCCGCATGGTCCGTCTGCGCGGCGCCTATCCGCACCGTCACGGTCTGCCTCAACTCGGTCACGGCGTTGGCCCCCGTGCGGTCCACGAGCACACGGGCCCCATCGCCGATCGTGACCTTGAAGTCGGCGGGCGCACAGGTCGGGTCGCACGTTTGGTTCCCGATCAGGTAGATATCGAGGTTCCAGATGCCTTCGTCCAAGACTATGTTGGTGCGTTCACAGCCGTCCGCGTCCGCACAGTCCGGCACCCGGTTGCCGTTCACAGTTTCTGGCCGCGGTGTCGGTGTGGGCGCCGGTGCGGAGAACGGCGGCCAGTTCTGGTCCTGTGAGTTGTCACCCCAGCAGACCGGCGTGCTGTCCGGTCGGATAGCGCATGTGTGGAAGGCGCCCGCACGGATGGAGTCGAAGACTTCGTCTCGCGGCGCGGTGGTCTGGCCTGCGTGGTTGTTGCCCCAGCACATGGTGGTGCCGTCCAGGCGGAGGGCGCACCCATGGCGTTCGCCTGCGGTGATCGTGGTGAACAGTTCTCCTTCCGGCGGCATGGACTGCCGGTAGTTGTTTCGCCCCCAGCACACAGCCGTGCCGTCTTCCCGCAGTCCGCAAGCATGGTCTCCACCCGTGGTAACGGAGACAAGCCGCTCGTTCTGCGGCGTGGGAATGGTCCAGCGGTCGATGTCGCCCCAGCACGTCGGCGTCCCGTCGGTCAGCAGAGCACAGGTGAAGCGGTACCCCGCGCTGATGGCTGCGAACCGCCTGTCGCGCGGAACGAGCGATTGCCATGCCGAATTGTCCCCCCAGCACTCCGCTTCGCCGCCTGGCAGCAGGGCGCACGTGTGGTCGAACCCGGCGCTTATGGCGGTATAGACGGTTCGAGGCACATACAGGATGGCCTGCGTCTGGTCCGCCTCGCGCGTTTCTGTCACGGGATACGCAGCGGAGAACGACCAGTGCAGCCTGTCCAGCGATGGTGGATCACTCCGGAGCGTGATGCTGACCACGCGTCCGTCGGTGTCGTACTCAACGTCGAAGTTGTGGCTGCCGAGCGTGCCCGATTCGACCGTCCACGTGGACGGAGCGTTGCTGTCCATATCGATGTTCACAGGAAGCGCGAATGTCTGTGCAGCGAGCTGGGTGCGGCTGACGACGGGGCGCACAGCGATGGTCACAGTGATGTTCCCCGTCAGGTTGGCCGGTACTGCAAAGGAGATCTGTTGTCCGTTGTTCCGGAGCTCCCCTGTGGACGCACCGCCGGTCGTGAGCAGGGGCAGCGTAGAAGTGCTGACGAACGTCTGCACCCCTTGCCCTTCAGCGCCCCAGCAGACCGCGATTCCGTTGGGCTGTAGTCCGCAGGTGTGGTTGTAGGAGCTGCTGATGGAAGCGAGCCTGAGATTGGGAGGCGACGCCGCCTGCAGATATTCGTTCCCGCCCCAGCAGAGCACTGAACCGTTCACACGCAGGCCGCATGAATGCGTCAGCCCGCCAACCATGCTGATGAAGTGGTCGAACGGCACAGGAGTAGGAGTAGCCGGCACAGGGGTGGGAGTATCAGTCGGTTCCTGTGGGATGGGTGTGAGATCAAGTGGAATGAGCGCGTTGGCGTCCGGCGGCGGCGTGGGGGTGAACGTGGGCGTCGGGGAAGGTGTCGGCGTAGGCGTAGGCGTAGGCGTAGGCGTCAGCGTAGGTGTGGCCGTGGCCATGGGCGTTGGGGTGTACGTGGCCGTCGCGGTAGGCGTGGCCGTCTGCGTCGGCGTCGGAGTGTTCGTAGGCGTAGCCGTCGGTGAGGGTGTCGGTGTCGACGTAGGAGTGGGCGTGGGTGTGGCTGTGGGCGTCGGCGTGTCCCGCGCGGCAACGGGCGCAGGCGTCGGTTCGACGCCGGAGCATGCGCCGACCAGCGCCATCACCGCGATGAGCGTCGCGGCGAACCAGAACGAAGGATTCTTTCCGAATAGGTGCATGGGCACTCGTCACGGTATCGTACCGCAAACGACACTCCATGCCTCGCAGTTAGCGATGCGTGCTAGGCCGTATCGTGGCCCGGCTTATGCCGGTTGTGCCTCTGGACACAGGGGCATAGCCTTGCTCCATGGCCATCCTCACTCCGCGCGGAAAGCCGTTCTACGGATGGACCGTCGTCGGCGTTCTGTGCGTGTTCGGGGCCATCGGGGTCGGCCTTGCGGGCGCGAACTTCGCGTTGTTCATCGTGCCCATGTCGGATGAGTTGGGGTGGAGTTCGTCCACCTTCGGCTGGGCGTTCTTCCTGCGCTTCCTCATGATCCTCGCCGCTGGTCCGCTCATCGGGAGGCTCATCGATCTGCGCGGCCCGCGCCTGCCGGTCGTAGGCGCACTGCTCGTTGCAGGAGGCGCCGTGCTCTGGCTGTCGAGAGTCGCAGCCGTCTGGGAGCTGATGGCGGCGTTCATGCTCATCGGCCTCGTCGGGATGGGCCGTGCGAACGACCTGCAGGCCGGGGCACCGGTTGCCAAGTGGTTCATGCGACGCCGGGGACTGGCGATGGGCATCGCGCTCGCGGGCACGCCCCTGGGCGTGGCCGTGTACTATCCGCTCACGCAGTGGCTCATCGACGGAGTCGGCTGGCGAGGGGCGCTGGTCGCTCTTTCCG
This sequence comes from Chloroflexota bacterium, assembly GCA_026713505.1. Taxonomy (GTDB): domain Bacteria; phylum Chloroflexota; class Dehalococcoidia; order Lucifugimonadales; family Australimonadaceae; genus Bin16. The sequence goes on from JAPOOH010000301.1 coordinate 3,376, forward strand.
TCTCCGGCATTGCGGTCGCCGCGCCGCTTGGCCTGCTGCTGCGGCGCCAACCGGAAGACGTGGGGCTGCTGCCGGACGGCGATACGCCATCGTCCGGGGCCGGACCGGGCAGCGCCCGCGCGGCATCGCGGGCGGCGGATAACGCCGAACGCTCGCTCACGCGGCGCGAAGCGATGCGCACCCGTCGCTTCTGGCTCATGCTGGGCGGTTTCACGGCGATGACCTACGGCCTGTCGACGCTGACCATCTTCCGCGTGCCACACTTCGTCGAACGCGGCCTCGACCCCACGCTCGTGGCCGCAGCGATAGCGGTGGACGCGGTGATCGCCGTCGCTGCGAGCGTCCTGCTCGGCAGGATGCTGGACCGCGCCCCGCTTCGGGCGGTACTGGTGGGCGGCATCGCGGTCGGTGCGTTCTGCGCGGTGGGGCTGCTGCTCGCGGGGAGCGTCTTCTGGCTGTTCGCCGCCCACATCTTCTACGCACTCGGCTTCCAGAGCACGCACGTTGCACAGAACGTGATGTGGGCAGACCACTTCGGCAGGCGGCACCAGGGTGACCTGCGCGGGTTCACGATCCCGGTGACCGTGGGCATCGGGGCACTCGCGTTCCCCGTCACCGGATACCTGCGGGACGCCGCCGGCACTTACGCGCCCGCGTGGTTCGCCTCGATCGCGGCGCTTGTGGTCGCCGCGGCGCTGCTCCTGGCCGTACCCGCGGCGCGGCGCGGCCGGAGGGGTCTCTGATAGCCTGTAGGCAGCCATGTTCGACACGCTGACCGACAAGCTCACCGCCGTCTTCACCCGCATCGGGAACAAGGGGCGTCTGACCGACGAGGATGTCGACGAAGCGCTTCGCGAGGTGCGGCTGGCGTTGCTGGAAGCGGACGTGAACTTCCGTGTGGCGCGCGACTTCACGGCGAAAGTGAAGGAGCGGGCCGTCGGCAGCGACCTCCTCCGCAGCGTCTCTCCCGGCCAGCAGGTCGTCAAACTGGTGCACGATCAGCTCGTCGATCTGCTCGGCGAGGGCAACCACACCCTCACCCCCGGCCCGGCGCTCCCCGCCGTACTCATGCTGGTCGGTCTGCAAGGCTCCGGCAAGACGACGACGGCCGCCAAGCTCGCCCTGCTCCTGCGCAAACGTGACGAGCGCGCGCTCCTCATCGCCGGGGACCTGCGGCGTCCGGCAGCGATGGACCAACTGGAATCCCTCGGAAAGCAGCTCGATATCCCCGTCTACCGGGAGAACGCAGACCCGGACGCCGCCCCGCGCGTCGTCAGGAACGGCCTTCGCCGCGCACAGGAGATGGGCGTGAAGTGGGCCATCGTAGACACGGGCGGACGCATCCACGCCGACGAGGCCCTGATGGAAGAGCTGGAGGAGATGCGGCGCGTGCTGGAACCCGCCGAAGTGCTCATGGTGCTCGACGCCATGACCGGGCAGGACGCGGTGAACGCAGCAACCCAGTTCAACGAACGCATCCGGCTGACCGGCCTCATCCTCTCCAAGCTGGACGGCGACGCCCGGGGAGGCGCGGCACTCTCCGCGACTCACGTCACGGGCGTGCCAGTCAAGTTCGCGGGCACGGGAGAGAAGCCGGATGCGCTGGAGCCGTTTCACCCGGAGCGCATGGCGTCCCGCATCCTCGGAATGGGCGACATCGTCACGCTGGTCGAGCGCGCGCAGGAGCAGACCACCGAGGAGCAAGCCGCGGAACTCGAACGCAAGATGCGGCGCGCGGAGTTGGACCTCAACGACTTTCTGGACCAACTCCGTCAGCTCCAGAGGATGGGGCCGCTCTCATCCATACTGGAGATGGTCCCCGGTGCGCGCGGGATGCGCTCCAAGCTCCCCAGCGGACCGGAGGGCGAGCAGCGCCTGCGCCGCACGGAGGCCATCATCTCTTCAATGACGATGTGGGAGCGACGTCACCCGGAGCGCATCAACGGCAGCCGCCGAAAGCGCATCGCCAACGGCAGCGGCACGAGCCCCTCGGACGTCAACCAACTGCTCAATCAGTTTCAGCAGATGCGGAAGATGATGAAACAACTCGCATCCGGCAGAAGAGGGAGTCTCCGCGGTCTGGGTCTGCCCGGATTCTAGAGCACTTGCCCCTCACCCGGTCCTTGCCGCCTCACGAGCGACACGCTCCTGGCGGATACGGGAGAAGAGGTACGTGACGGCCAGACCACGGTAGGGCTTCCAGCGCTCCTCTGCGAACCGATCCAGCTCCTGTTCGGTGAGGCGCTTTCCGTCGAAGTAGTGCTCTCCGACAACGCGCTGCAGAGCGAGGTCGCCCGCAGGCAGCGCGTCCACACGTCCCAGTGCGCGCATCAGGGTCCATTGCGCGGTCCAGCGTCCGACTCCGCGGATGCCGCTCAGCACCGCGACCGCTTCCTCGTCGGTCAACGGTGCAAGGGTCTCGTGGTCGAGCTCACCCCGGAGCGCGGTCTCCGCGATGCCAAGAACGTACTCGGCCTTGCGCGCGCTGAGCTTGAGCGCGCGCAGGGCGTCGTGGCCCGCATCCAGCAGCGTCTGAGGACGTGGGAAGGAGTGGATCGTGCGTCCATCCACTTTCACTTCAGCACCGTATTCCGTCACGATACCGTCCCGTATCACCCGAGCTACCACGCTGGATACCTGCTGCCCCACGACGGCATGCACCAGCGCCTCCCAAACCGTCTCCGTCCGGGTGTGACGCAGCCCCCGCAGCGACCCCACCGCATCCGACAGCACCGGGTCGTCCACAAGCATCTCGTAGAAGCCGTCCACCTCCACGTCCAGCCCCAGCAGCCAGGCGACGCGTTCCGCCGCCGTATCGAGCGCGCCCGGCGGGCCGCCGTTCGGCAGGGAAACCTCGATGCTCTCCTCGACAGGGCGGGCCGCGACACCGAGCGGTCCATCATCGGACCAGAGAGCGCGATAGTACGTGCCGTCCACGAAGAGGTCCGAGCCCGCCTTGCCCCGATAGTTGGTCTGGTGCGCGGCGGTGAGCGCAAAGTCGAAAGGCCGCGGCGCGGGGATCAGTCTCGTGGAGGCGGGCATCGTCAGTTACGGACCAGGCCGCCGGGCTGGCAGGCGCGGCACCAGCTCGTGATCTTCTGGTTGGGGCCTATCTCGGAGATAGAGGCGCCGCAACGCGGGCACGGCTCGCCGCCCTTGCGGTGTACCTTCAGGAAGTCGCGTACCTTTACGTGTATCTTCGGAGGCATGCGCTCGCGGACCACCGCCGTTGCCTCGTTGAGCACCTTAGGGATGGCCTCGTACAGGCTGTGCAACTCGTCCTCGGAGAGCGAACGCCGCTTGCGGAAGGGCGACACGCCCGCCTCCCACAGGACCTCGTCCACGTAGGCGTTCCCGATGCCTGCCACGACCTTGCCGCGCGCGATGACGCCCTTGATCTCGCCCGTGTAAGGACGCAGGCGCTCGACGAAGTCCTCGAACGTTGTGTTCGGGTCGAGCGCGTCCGGCCCCTGTTCCTGCAGGCGGCGTATCCCGCTCAACTGCTCCATCGTCACGTAGTTGATGCGCCCCATCGACTTGTCGTCCAGGTAGCGGAGGTCCATCTCTTCCGTCCCGAGGAGGAAGAACATGCGCTTCGAGGGTTTCGTTGACGGTTCCGTGTACTGGAGGCGTCCCGTCAGCATGAGATTGGCCACGAGCACCCGGTCGTCGCCCAACGGAAAGAGGAGGTCCTTGCCTTTACGCAGTATCTGCCCGAACCTGCGCCCGACAACGTCCCCCAGGAAGTCATCCGCAGCCTGGGAGCGGACGATCCAGGGCTTCGGCGCCTCCGCCCGGACGATCTCCTGTCCGGCGATGCGTTCGTTCAGGAACTCGCGTATGACTTCGAGGTCCGGTATCTCGGGCAAGGATGCGCCTCGCTTGGGCCGTGGGGCAGGCTGCGCGCGAGTATAGCAATCCGGAGTCGGGTGGACGGCGGAGGCAGGCGCACTCTAGGATGGATGCGCTCCGATGAACGCGCCCGTTCCCGAACGTCAGCCACTCTCGCCAGCCGCGGAACTCCTCGGCGAGGCGCTGGCGCTGTATGGTCGCAACGCACCTCTGCTCATTGGGGTCGCGGTTTCGGCAGCATTCACGGGAAACCTCATCGGACTCCTGGCGTCGCCTTCCAACGACGTCGCTTTCGTGCTCTGGAACCAGTTCATCGCCGCGGTGATTGCGGGCCTCCAGGCCCCGGTATGGCTGCTCGCGATGCTCGCCCGCAGGGGAGAGCCTCTCAGCAGCGCCCCCGTGTTGTACGGGCTGGTCACGTTCGCGCGCCAGTTCTTCGCCGTGGGAGTGCTCCTCGGTGTGGCAGGTGGAGGGCTGCTGCTCCTTGCGGCCTCAGTCGAAGCCCTCGCGTTGCCTGCGCTTCCCGTGCTGATCTTCTTCGCCATCCGGTTCTCGCTCACGGGCCCTGCGATCGTGCAGGAAGCCCGCACTCCTCTCCAAGCGCTTGCACGGAGCTGGCAAGCGGTAGAAGGACACTGGTGGCGGACCTTCCTCGTCCAACTGCCTGTGTTGGCATTCGCGGTGATGCTGCTCTGGCTCAGCGCAGAACTGGCCTCGTCGTTGGACAGCGCCTTCCTGGCCGTGGTCACCACCTCCCTCGCACTCGGCGTAAGCGCACCGCTCATCGCGCTGGTGGAGACGGCGCTGTTCCAGGAATACAGCGCCGGGCAGCCGCCCGCCATCGAACCCAGGACGCTGGAAGAGGAAGAGGAGGCGTGACGCCTCCTCTTCCTCTCTTCACCAGACGATAGCCCGCACCTCGTTCACTCCAGGAAGTCGCGCAGTTGGCGGGAGCGGCTGGGGTGGCGAAGCTTACGGAGTGCCTTCGCCTCAATCTGGCGTATGCGCTCCCGTGTGACACCAAAATCGCGCCCGACCTCTTCCAGCGTGCGGCTGCGTCCGTCATCTATCCCGAACCGCAGTTGCAGGACGCGACGCTCACGCTCGCTCAACGTACCGAGCGCCCTCGCAACCTCTTCCCTGCGCAGCTGAGCTGTAGCGGCTTCGGGCGGAGCGGGAGCGTTCCGGTCCTCAATGAAGTCGCCGAGGTGGGAGTCCTCCTCTTCGCCGATGGGGGTTTCGAGGGAGACCGGTTCCTGGGCGACCTTCAATATCTCGCGGACGCGTTCCGGCGGGACCTCCATCCCCTCCGCGATCTCATGGGTCGTGGGTTCGCGCCCGTACTCCTGCACGAGGCGCCGGCTCACTCGCATGAGCTTGTTGATCGTTTCGACCATGTGGACAGGAACGCGGATCGTTCGGGCCTGGTCGGCGATGGCGCGGGTGATGGCCTGTCGTATCCACCAGGTGGCGTAGGTGGAGAACTTGTATCCCTTCCGATAGTCGAACTTCTCGACCGCCCGGATCAGGCCGATGTTGCCCTCCTGAATGAGGTCGAGCAGGGACATGCCCCGGCCTATGTACTTCTTGGCCACGCTCACGACGAGGCGAAGGTTAGCCTCTGCCAGGTGACGCTGCGCCTTGATGCCCTCGTCCTGCACGTCTCTGAAGTGCCGGTGCAGGACGAATTCGTGGCTCTCCAGCCTCTGGCCGATGTCCGCGTCCTCAATGACTTCCGGGAGGCTGCCGACCGCTACGTCCGCGCCGACGATCTCCAGGATGTCGTCCGGCAGGACATGAGTGTTCAACGCCAGTTGCACGATCTGCTGCCCGACCTCGACTGGTTCGAGCTGGTAGCGCGCGGCGAGCGCCTCCAGCATCTCCAGGTTCAGTTCGCCGTCGATGTTCGCGCGCAGTTTGTCGTTGTGCAGCAATTCGCCGAGCGTTATCTCCTCTTCGATGGCAAGGAACTCGGTAACGGCTTCCAGCAACTCCTGCTGTTCGTGGATACGGCTCAGCAGCAGTTTCGCTACGTCCGTGTCGCGCGGAGCGCGTTGCATCTCGGCGCGCAGGTCGTTGAGCGCCTTCTCCACATGCTTGAAGGAGGCGCGCTGGAGGGCCAGGCGACGCTCGTCGGCAGCGGTCAGCAAGGTCACCCTACCGATCTCTCGCAGGTACATGCGGACAGGGTCGTCGATGACGTCCCCTTCCATATCGTCCTGCTGAGCGTCGGCTATGGCCTCTTTCTCTTCCGCCTCCGCCGCCTTGATCTCCTCCGGGGCCGGCTCCTCGGAGGTGCGGTCCGAGGCAACAGCCGCGACAGCGACGGCAGACGCGTATGCATCGGTCACCTCTCCAGATGCCGCACCGTTCGTGCCGGCCTCCGGCTGCCCTACCGCGCCATCCCCGGCCACGTTGTTATGCTCCGCTTCGCTGCCCTTGATGCGGGAGCGAGGACGCGCCGTCTTCCCCGCAGGCCTGACTGCCTTCTTCGCCGTAGTCAAGGCGATCTTCGGAGCGGTCTTCACGGCACTCTTCGTCCTGCCCTTCGCGGACGCGTCGTTCGTCTCGACGATATCCTCACTGTCGGAAGTTACGGGTATCTGCTTGGTCGCCAAATGCTTCCTCCTCGATGAGGGAGAGGTCCTGAACACCGGTTGTCTCAACCGGCTCCATTGGTAAAGATGTCCCGCAGACGTTCGTTTATCTCCAGCGCCTGCCGCTGTACGGCCTGCACGTAGTCCGGGTCTGCGGGAACATCGCCGACGGCGTCGGAGGAGAACGCTGCCGCCTCCTGTGCCTTCAAGTTACGGAGGCGCCTCTCCTCGAGCCTCCGCAAACAGCCATCCCATTCCTCGTTGCGCTGCTTGCGATCGGCGGGAGGAAGCGCCTCCAGCGAGTGCCTGACCAGACGGTCGGCGAGTTGGCCGTCGAGCTGCGCTAACGCACCTTCCATCGTACCAGCATCCCTGAGCGCGAACAATACGGCACGGTTCTCCGGACGAACGAATGTGTCCGGATCTACCTCTGCAACACGCGTCAGCAGCTCCTCGTCCTGGGAGAGCAAAGCCAGGACGCGCTCTTCCAGGGGATCATGCTCGGCAACGGTGAGCACGGACTCCAGCTCTCTGTTTCCGGTCGGCTGGGCAGGCCGCCTCGCGCGCTGCTGGCCGCGGAGCGGGCCCTGCAGGCGTCCCACGGCTGCTTCCAACGTAGTTACCGGTACTCCTACAACCTCCGCGAGCCGGGTGAAGTAGCGCTCCTGATCGGCCCAGTTCGGCACGGCGAACACCACGGGCAGCAGCCGCTCCACCAGCGCAGACTTGCCTTGCGCAGAACCGATATCCACGCGTGCAGCCTCAGCCTGGATCAGGAATTCGACCGCCGGCACCGCGTCGGCCAGCAGGCGCTGCCACTGCGCAGGGTCGGTGCGGATCAGCTCGTCGGGGTCCTTCCCGGTGGTGATGAGCGCGACGCGGAGCGACGAGATGTCGTCGGGACGGTTCAGCACCTCCGTACGCCTGCGACCGGCCGCGACACTGCCGACGAGCTCCCACGTCGTCCGAAGGGACTGGAGCATCGCCTCCTGCCCTGCGGCGTCGGCGTCGAGCGCGAGCACGATGCGCTGCGCGCGCGCCTTGAGCAACGAGACCTGCGTCTCCGTAAGGGCGGTGCCCATGGAAGCGACGACGTTCCGGTAGCCATGCTCGTGGGCGGCGATAACGTCCATGTAGCCTTCGACAACCACAGCCTCGCCTTCCGCTCCGATCGCCTGGCGAGCGCGGTCGAGTGCATAGAGCATCCGGCCCTTGTCGAAGACCGAGGTCTGGGGGGTGTTGATGTACTTGGGATCGGAGCCGTCCAGCGAACGGCCGGCAAACCCGGCGATACGCCCGTCAACGTCGCGCAGCGGAAACATGAGCCGTCCACGGAACATGTCCCGCGAGGGTGAGCCGTCGTCACCGCGCAGAACGAGCCCCGACCGAAGCAGCAGGTCGTCACCGAACCCGAGCGCCCTCAGGCTCCGGAGGAGTTCCCCGCCGGTGGACGGCGCGTAGCCGACTCCAAAGCGAGCGACTGCCTCCTCGCCGATATGGCGCCCGTCGATGTACGCCCGTGCCTGCGCGCCGCGTTCGGCCACGAGCGACTGCCGGAAGAACTGCTGGGTCGCGTTGTTGAGCGAGTAAAGGGGATCGTCGTCCTGGCGCTCCCGCCGCTCCTGGATGCGTACGCCGGCCTGCGCGGCGAGGAGGCGCATGGCGCCGCTGAAGTCGGTGTTCTCAGTCCGCATGACGAACGAGAACATGTCCCCGCCGGTGGCGCACCCGCCGAAACACCGCCAGGACTGGCTGGTGGGAAAGACCACGAACGAAGGGGTGTTCTCCTGGTGGAACGGGCAGCGTGCCTTGTAGCTGGAGCCAGCACGTTTCAGGTCGGGGACGTAGCCGGAGACGACATCGACGATGTCGAGTCGCGCCCGGATGTCGTCCACAGTGCTCATGCTCCCCTACTTGATTCTACGTCCTGCAAGCCGCTGAGGTTGCACGTTCTCGGACGCACTATGCGCTCAGGAAAGCAGTAGCGTAACCTGCCCGCGAGCGTTGTCTTGACCACCACGACCCCGAAACCCAGGCGCCGCATCTTCTACGGCTGGTACATCCTCGGCGTCATCCTGCTCACGGGGCTATTCGCAGGCCCCACGAGCCAGGTGTTCGTCGGCGTGCTCGTCAGGCCCATCGGCGAGGATACGGGGTGGAGCGCAACCTCCATCGCCGCAGCCGTGACCATCGGCGGCATATTATCGGGCGTGGGCGCTCCCCTCGTCGGGCTGCTCGCCGACCGCTACAGCCCGCGCGTGCTGATGACATTCGGCGTCGTGCTTATGGCGGCGTCGTTCTTCCTCATCGCCGCCGCGCCTTCAGTCTGGGTCCTTGTGCTCGGCTACACGATCGCGAGGGGAATCGCGCAGAACCTGATCGCGGGGGTGGTCCCGCGCGTGATCGTCGTGAACTGGTTCCGCCGCATGCGCGGGCGGGCCATTGGCCTCGTCGGGACCGCCCATCCCGTCGGGACGTTCGTGCTGGGCCCTGCCGCGCTGCTCATCATGAGCGCGGGCTTCGGTTGGCGCGGGGTGTGGGTCATCCTTGGTATAGCCATCATCGTCTTTCTCGTTCTTCCGAACGCCCTCTTCATCCGCCGGACTCCTGAGGAGATGGGGCTACTGCCGGACGGAGACGACGCAGAGGGGGAGAGCGGACAGGCTGCGATCGAGGCAAGCGCCCGGGAGGCCAGGGAGTCATGGACGTTCCGGGAGGCGGTCCGGACGCCGTCGTTCGTTCTCATCATCATCTCCATCGTGCTCACGAACTACGGCGGTGGAGGGCTGCCGTTCCACATGCCGCAGTACTACGCGGACCAGGGTCTCAGAGAAGCGATCGGTTTCGCGGCCGTGAGCATGTTCGCTATCTCCGGCGCGTTCGCCAATACGCTCTGGGGTTTCCTCGCTGAGCGCATCTCCGAGCGGCTCCTGGGTATCTTCACGATGCTCATGGGGGCAGCGCTGGCGTTGGGATTTCAGTTCGTCTCGCACCCCGCGGCGGCTGTCGGATACGGCGTCCTGCTCGGCGTCGCTGCGCGGGGCGAGGGCTCGATCCTCATGATCCTAGTGGCGAACTATTACGGCATACGCTCGTACGGCGTTATCTCCGGCCTCGTGCAGACCGCGCTGCTCGGCGGATTGGCCCTCGGACCGTTCATCATGTCGGTGATCAGGGAGTCCACCGGCTCCTACCATTCCGTTTTCTACTCCGCCGCCGTAACCTTCACCATCGCAGCCGTGCTGCTGGGGCTCGCCGTGAAGCCGAAGCGCCCGCAGCACGCCTCCACCACCGCAACCAGCACAGCAGGGGGGGCCTGACCATGACGACGAACACGGAGATCGAATCGCTGAAGCGCCAGGTAGCGGACAGCTCGCGCGTGCTCGACCACCAGGGACTGGTGGACTTCCACGGACACGTCAGCGCGCGCCTGCCGGGCACCAACGTGCTCTACATCAAGCCCGTACTCCGGCCGCACAACCAGATACGGGCGGAGGACATCATCGCGGTCGATATCGACGCCTACCTCGAGGGCGGCGACTCGCAGTGGAACCCGAGCGACCAGCGCGGACGAACGATAGACGCTCCCGTGCCGCCTCGCGAGACGGCACTGCATGCCGCCATCATGCGCGCGAGGCAGGACGTCAACTCCGTCGTGCACACGCACCAACTGGTGGCAACGGCGATCGGCGCGGGGAACGTTCCCATCAAGCCCCTATTCAACCAGGCTCTGCCCTTCGCGCCGGAGACGCCCATCTATCCGTACCCCGACCTCATCACGACGACGAGGCAGGGGGTGGAGGTCGCCGAGACGCTCGGCGACCGCGTGGCCGCGCTGCTGCGCAATCACGGCGTCGTGGTGGTGGGCGAGTCGATGGACCACTCGGTATCGAACACCATCTACCTGGAGCGCGCGGCGATCATCCAGGTCATCGCAACGATCGTGGGGACGCCGACACCGCTCACCGACGAGTACGTCACGCGGTTCGGGCCGGACTGGTCACGGCGGGCGTCGCACGCGTACGAGTACTTCCGCTCACTCGTGCCAAGTTTGAAGGTGATGGAGTAGGGGGGAACCCTCACCCGCCGCGCTGGCGCGTCGACCTCTCCCAGAGGGAGAGGTCGACAAAGGGCACCCACAAGGGGCGCCTCTACGCCGGGCACCCCATGCCACCCCGCCGCGCGACCTGACGGGCGCCCCCGATTTCCCCGCGAACAAACCGACTCACCCCCCACCGCTGGGCCGCCGCGCCGTCCAGGTAGATGGTGTTCGATACCGAGTGGTCCATCGACTCGCCCACCACCACGACGC
>JAPOOH010000525.1 GCA_026713505.1 Chloroflexota bacterium
AAAGAGAAGAGACTGCTATAAGGCGTGTCAACCGTGAAAGGTTGCAGGGACTTCAAGAACTTACTTTCGGTTCAAGACAAGCGTCTCAAGGTCTGATTAACATAGGCAAAGATTTAGTCAATACTGCGGCACAATTTGAGACTTATTCAGCCACTTTAAAGGTTGTTGAAGGAAGTGCAGAAGGTGCAGCGTCATCATTAAAGTTGATTACAGATGCTACGCTCGAGTTAGTAGGTATTGAGACTGGAGACTTAATTAGTTTCTTCTCCCGTTTCCGTGCAGTAGGATTAGATGCTAAAACTTCTATATCGGCCATATCTGGTGTGACTAAAGCCGTAGCAGAGCAAGGTAAGCCGGCGTTTACAACTGCCAGAATACTTGAACAGTTATCCCAGGCACTTAACTCAGGTAAAATTGAAGGTCAAGACTTACGACCTGTTATGCGTGAGTTGCCTCAACTGTTTAAAATTGCCTCTGCAAGTGTAGGTGAACAAGTATCTTCTCTAGAGGAATGGAGAGAAGCGGCACGCCGAGGAAAAGGCGAACGGCAAGCACTTATTGACTTCATGTTAGAGTTGGATAGAACTTCACAAGGTGCAGACTTAAACAGTTTCAACGCACAACTGGATATATTCAATGACCAATTAACATTGTTGAAAGCAGAACTTGGTAGTGAGTTATTACCTGTAGCAACCGACTTCTTAAAATTCCTCAATGAATTAGTCCAAGCGTTTAAAGCACTTCCAAGACCTGTCAAGCAAGGCATAGTAGTAGTCGGAGTAATTACAACTGGATTGGTCACATTGGCATCGGTTGTAGGGACTGTGACCATTGGCATTATTTCATTCACAACTGCAGTCAAAGCGTTAATTGGAACAAGTGCATTGGGTGGCGTAGCGAAAACTGCTGCATCAGCCGGAGGCGGACTAAAAGGGTTAGGCTCTGTATTATCTGGACTTGGTGGAAGTATAACTAAAATCTTAGGGCCGATCAGAACTTTAGGCCCCACAGCAGCCAAAGCATTTACTACAATCGGAACGCAAGGGACATTAGCAGCCACTGCAATCACAACTCTAATAACAGCGTGGACAAAGATTTATGATGCTTTCCAAATAAATCCTCCGTTTGAAGACGCAGTGTCAGAACTAAAAGAGTTCGAACTTGCTAATTCTCAAACTGCTAAAGGATTGGGACTAACTGAAAAAGGCGTTCAGGATTTAGCCGCAGGATCAAAAGCAAGTGTGACTGATATCAAACTGGTCACTGAACGAATGGATCAGTTGAGAAAGCAAATAGTCCGTTCAACTAATGACACAACGACCAATGTTGAGGAAGTCAAAGCCCTTCGCAAAGAATATCAAGAGTTGCTGAAAGTCCTACAGGAATTGAGGGAAGAACAAAAGAAAGCAACGACTGCACCGAATGTTCCTACACCAACTGCACCGGCACCTACGGCAAGATCAACACCATTTGAGGTAGCGGGAAGATCATTCCACAATCCTTCTAACGACAGATTTGCTCAGGCCATTGGGTTAGCAAGAGCCGTATCGTTTGGCGAGCAAAGTGCTAGGG
>JAPOOH010000302.1 GCA_026713505.1 Chloroflexota bacterium
AGGTCTCCCTCCAGCATGTAGGTCTGCACGTCCGTCCGCCCCGGCGTCACCGTCCGCACCGCCGCGCTGTTGCGCACCAGTTGCTCAAGCTCCACGTTCTGCGACGTGGGGTTGATGCGGTGCACGCCCTGCCGGATGATCGGGTCAGGCCCGATGCCCTCAGCCGCCGCCGCCGGGTCTACCAGCATCAGCCGCCCGTCCTCGTCCTCGAACATCCACCCCCCGGCGAACCTCGCCAGCCGCTGGAGGAACTGCCCGAACGTACCCTCAGCGTCTCGGATCTGAATCAGTTCCGGCAACTGCCCGCCCTCAGCCGCCCTCACGACCGTCACGCCGATCTCGCCCATCGCCGTATCGAAGTCCTGCGGATCGTAATCGACGCGGTTGTAGGTGGACCGGAAGCGGACCGCGTTCTTGCCCTCCAGCCGGAACCGGGCCAGCGGGCGGTCCTGCTCGTCTCGAATCTCAGGCGACCGCGCAAGCCCCTCCCACACCAGCGCCTCGCGCACCAGCACGCCGCCCACCTCGAAGGCGATGCTCATGCGCAGGAGGTGGGGGAGCCGCAGCAGCGTGGCGTCAATGGCGTTCGGGCTGCGCGGATCGTAGCGCCCCGAATCGTTCTTGAGCACGACCGTGCCGTCCGCGGGCAGCACGTCGAGAGACGACACGTCGCGCGGCGGGTCGAATCCCACGGTCTCGGCGAAGGCCACACAGTCGGCGCTCACGTCGCTCGCGGGGTGCGAGAAGCCGCCATCGTCGAGCCAGTCAATCAGCACGCGCAGCCGCGGGCGGAACGTGGGGCGCAGGGCCGCGGTCTCGATATCCACGCGGTCCGAGAGCCTCGCCGTGGCGGTCCACGTGGGCGCGCCGAGGGCGAACTCGGCCACGAGGCGCGCAACGTCGGGCAGGTAGTAGATGGCGATCACATTGGGAACCTCGCGGGCTTCGTAGGTGCCGACCACGGTGATCGTGCGCTCGGACGGGGTGTAGCGCAGCAGGCGATCCGTGGCGTTGTCAACGGTCAGGATCGAGTTGCCGAAGGCGACGAGGCCGGTGTTGCCTGAGCCGATATCGAGCGCGTCTGCCACGCCTGATGTGAAGCCGGGAATCCCAGCGATGCCCTGCAACGAGAGCGGCGTATCGAAGTCAGCGCTGACGATCCATCCCTGACCGCTGAGGTAGTAGAACTTGCCGTCGAGGATGGCGATGCCCTGCGGGCCGATCACGATGCCCACGGGCGGGCCGCTGACGCGCGGCCACCTGTTGGGGATGTTGCCGATCACCTCGCGCATCGACCCGTCGAGGTTGTACTTGACGAGCCGCCCCTGCGTGTAGTTGTTGCGCGTGTCGTAGATGAACCGCTCCATCACCCACAGCACGCCCTCGTGGTAGACGATGCCGGACGGGAAGTCCTGTAGGTCCGCGAGCTTCTCAGTGTCGATGCGCCCGCCGCTGATATCGCTCAGGCGGAAGCGGTGAAGCTCGTCGGGGCCGGACCGCACGGTGTACAGGTAGCCGTCCTCCTCGCCGTCGCCCGTGAGCCCTTCCCAGCGGCCAGCCGTGGCCCGGAACGTCCCGACGCGCTCGGCGTCCGCGGGCGAGAACGGCGGGGGGGGGCACCGCCCCACCATGTTTCGGTTCGTGACGTAGGACGGCGATGCTACCCCCCTGAAGTTAGGCCCC
>JAPOOH010000303.1 GCA_026713505.1 Chloroflexota bacterium
ACGGCGGTCGAGTCCGACCCCCGTGTCGACTACCTCATGCCCAGCAAGGTCTCTCATAACGAGCCGAGGCATCACGACGCGCACCACGACGGGCTGAGGCACCACGATGCGCATCACGATGGGCTGAGGCATCACGACGCACACCACGATGGGCTGAGGCATCACGATGCGCACCACGAAGGGCTGAAGCACCACGACGCGCACTACGTGCCGGGCATCGTCCCGAAGCTCTAGCCTCGCCTGTCGCTCCGCAGAGTGCCCGTCTCGCAGGAAGGAGAACGAACATGCACCCCCGAAGACTGCCTGCCTGGCTCACCCCGCTGGTCGTTCTCGCTGTCCTGACTGTTCTGGCTGGCTACGTTGCACTTGCGCCAGCATCCGTTCAGGCACACCACGCCCCATACGACTGCATGGTGGACGACTACATAGCCACGTCGTACCACCTGCAGCTCGTCGAGGGCAGCACCCGCGACGACGCCGGCGAGATCGCCGGCAAGAACGGCGGTAAGGTGGTGGGGACGCTGGACATCAGCGCGACGCAGCCGGGGTTCATTCTCGAGTTCCCTTGCCCGGACGACGACCCGTCGATGCTGCCGGAAAAGATGGAACTGTTGATCGAGACGGTCGAGTCCGACAAGCGAGTCGTCCATCTCATCGCCGACTCGGTCACGCACAACGTACTGAGGTGACGAAGAGATGGACCGGAAGATGGCGGTTCCAGGGGGGAGGGGATGTGTTGGGGTTGTGGGGTGTGTTCCCCCCTCCTGGGGGAGAGGGTTGGGATGAGGGCTCTGGATGTGTGGGCTGTGAGGTGAGGACGTAAAGGTCAGGCTCTCCCTAGCCCTCTCCCTCTCCCATGCTCGCGGGTGGCGGCTTGGCCGCCCCCGCGAGCACTGCTGCAAGGATGTTCCCAACGACGAATACTACGAAGATGGCGCGGTAGCTGTCGGTCAGGTCGAATGCCAGCGACGCGGCAAGCGGCCCGGCCGCCTGCGTGATATTCGTGAACGCCCGCGCGACGCCCTCGATCGAGCCGAGGTGGCGGCGCCCGTAGTAGTCGGCGAACGCCAGCCGCTGCAGCGTCACAGACGCCCCCTGCGCCAGGCCGTAGAACACGGCCCACACCATCGCCAGCAGCGGCGTGTCCACGGCCAGCAGCAGCACGAACGCAAGCGCGTTCAGCACGAAGTCGACCGCGATGAGGTAGCGCACGCTGAACCTGTCGCGCAGAAGCCCGCTGACGAACGACCCCAGCGCGCCTATCGCCGAGTGGACCGCCAGCGCCGTCACCGCAACCGCGTCGGAGAGGCCCGTGTCCGTCATGTACGGCACGGCGTGCAGCATCACGCCCGTTCGCCCGAACCACCACAGCGACACGGCGATGATGAGCAGGTAGAGCGCCGGGTGCCGCGCGGCCTGACCCAGCCGCAGCGAGCGGTCGGCGACGCGCAGGTCGCGCGCAGGAGCGCTGGACGGTGAGGCGGGCGGTTCGCCGTCCGGCTTCAGCCCCATGTCCTCCGGCCTGCGCCGCAGCAGCAGCGCGGTGGGGACGGCTGAGACGATGAGGATCATGATCCCCGCGCCCAGCGACGCCTCCCGCCAGCTGTACACGCTGACGATGAAGGCTATGTACAGCGGTATGAGCGACGCCCCCGCGGGGAACCCGAGCTGGGCGACTGCCGTCGCTCGTCCGCGCTTGGCGATGAACCAGTTCGGGACGATGACCGCCGAGGCGACGGAGAGCACGCCCGTGTTCATGCTCCGCGCGAAGATCTGCAGCGCGTACAGGTGCCACAGCTCCGACATGAAGTACATGAGCACGAACGTCACGCCGATGAGCGTGTACGCGAACGTGAGCGCCCACCGTGGCCCGAACCGGTCCACGATCGGCCCTGTCGCCAGCGCCGCGGCGCTCCCGATGATTCCACCGAGGCTGATCGCGCCCGTGAACTCCGTCCGGCTCCAGCCGAAGTCCTCCGTGATCGGCTTCAGGAAGATGCTCAGGACGGGGAAGGTCTCCGTGCTCGCGCTGAAGCCGCCGAGCGCCGCGATGCCAACGACGACCCATCCGTAGAACAAACGGGGCTTGCGGGGAGGTGTGCCGGTGGGTCTCAAAGCATGCTGCCAGCAGACGGTGCCCGCATCATAGCCCCTCTTGCCCCACTCCGTCGTTCCCGCGCTTCAGCGCGCGCGGAGGCAGGAACCCGGCATCCAGCGCCTCCGTCGTTCCCGCACCGGCGGGGACCCAGGGTGCGCGGGCAGCGCACGGGGCGGGGCTGGGAGGGGTGACGGCTGGAGCCTACCCCGTCCCGCCGGACGACCCCGCGACGCTCACGGTGACGATGTCCTCGCCGTGGTATTTCTGGTGGCGCACGGATGATGCGTAGTGACGCAGCAGGCGGAACGATATCTCCCGCTCGTCCGCGATGTCCGGCATCTCGCCCATGTACGCCAGGCGGTCCTCCAGGTTCTCTCCCTCGGACCCGGTCACGAACTCGAGCTCCGATCTGGCGTGATCGGTGCGCGCGGTGACCACCAGCCGCCGCGCGCCGGCGCTCTCCGGTCTGTCGCCGTCCTCGGCCAGCAGGCTCGCCATCGTCTCCTCACCCACCAGCACCAGCCGCTCCGTCGAGGCGTCGCTCCACCCGGCCCTCGCAGCGGAACCGCGAAGGAACTCATCGAGCCGCGGAAGGCTCTCCGTCGCCAGCGCCACGGTCAGGCGCCTGCGGCGGGCGGACGTCAACTCCATGAACAGCATCATGATGACGGCCACGAGAGCGCCGGACGTCATACCGTTGCCGAGCAATACGCCCAGGAACCCGTCGCCCAACTGCTCGGCGAATATCCACTGGTTCTGGAAGCCTGTGCCTACCCAGAACGCGACGCCCGCGACCGCGGCCTTCCGGTGGTCCACTCCGTCCTGGATGACGATCTTCATTCCCTGCACGAACAGCAGGCCCAGGAGCACGGTGATGTACGCCGCCGCCACGGGACTGGGAATGGCGATCAGCACGGCCGCGACCTTCGGCAGGAACGCGAGCACCCCGATGATGACGCCGATGATGACGCCAACCCGCCGCGCCCCGATGCCGGTCACCTCGGCAAGGGCGATGCTGCTCGAATAGGTAGTGTTGGGCAAGGTGCCCGCGAGGCCGGAGAGCAGGTTTCCCATGCCGTCGGCGTTGAGCGCCCCTTGTACCACCCGGAAGTCGGTCGCTTGCGGCCTGCGCCGGGAGACGCGCTGGATGGCGACGCCGTCGCCGATGGTCTCGATGGCGCCCACCAGCGTGACGATGATGAACGCGGGCAGCAGTCCCCAGAACTCGGCGCCCGGGCTCAGGTCGAACCCGGGCCATGCTCCCAGGGGCACGCCCACCCACGCTGCGTCCAGTATCCCCTGCGCGTCGTACAGCCCGAGGGGCGCGGCCACCGCGCAGCCCGCCGCGATGCCGATGATGGGCGACCACAGCCGCCAACGCGGCGGCGCGCGCAGCACGAGGGCCAGCACGGTGACGAGAGTCACCAGGGTCGTGACGATGGCGGCGGTCGAGGAGGCGCCCTCGGGCACGTCCGTGAGCATGCTGAAGACGATGGGCATCACCGTGGCCGCAATCAGCATGATGACGGTGCCGGACACGACCGGGGTGAATATGCGCCGGAGGAGGGACAGGCGGGCGGACCTCGCGAACTTGCACAGAGACGACCAGAAGAAGAAGCATTCCCACCTTCGCGGGGATCCCCCGCAGACACCACAGCGCCCC
>JAPOOH010000304.1 GCA_026713505.1 Chloroflexota bacterium
CAGGTGGACCACGTCGACGTGCTCCAGATCCACAACCCCCCGAGTATCGAGACCGACACCACTGTCCCCGGCTGGCTGCACCTGGGACTCGACGACTACCTCGGTCCCGGCGGAGCGCTGGAGGGGATGGAGCGCCTGCGCCGCGCAGGCAAGACGCGCTTCTTCGGCTTCGCCAACGAGGATGCGGATGCCGACGCAGTGATGGCGCTCATGGAGACCGGCGAGTTCCACATGCTGAACGTGTGGTACGACCTGCTGAACCCGACCGCTGGCCTGGAAACGCCGGACGGGCTGGACGTTCAGCACGACTACGGCCAGTTCCTGCGCCGTGCGCAGGAACTGGGCATCGGGACGGCGGTGATCCGCCCCCTCGCTGGCGGCGTGCTGACGGACCACGCGGTGTCGGGCGGTGGCAGACACGCTCTCGCAGGAGGCGGGCTGTCGCGAAACGCAGACATGTACCAGGCGATGGTGGACCGAGCCAGGCCGTTCGCGTTCCTCTCCCGTGCCGGGCAGACGCTTTCGCAGGCGGCGTACCGCTTCATCCTGCAGGACGAGGCGACAACGACGGTGTTGGGCGGCTTCTCGGAGATGTCGCACCTGGAGGAAGCGGCAGGCTGTTCGGGAGCGGAGCCGCTCAGCGAAGAAGACATGGCGCGCCTCGACATGGTGTGGCGCTCCAACGTAGGGAAATGGGACCAGGAAGAGCAGTTCATATCAGGCCTGTAGGCCAGCAACCAGCCGGAGGAGGCAGAGACAGATGGACATTCAACTCAGCTTAGGCATGGCATCCAATCCCCGGACGTGGGCGATCCACGACGGCCGCGTGAAGCCGGACGGCATCGAGCTCATCCCGAGCCCTGTGCACGCGTCGGAACTCTTCTGGCGGCAGTTGAAGTTCGGGGACTTCGACGTTTCGGAGATGTCGTTCTCGTCGCTCATCATGGCGATGGCGGTGGGAGACGACCGCTGGGTGGGCCTGCCGGTCTTCACCACGCGCCGTTTCTTCCACACCGGCGTCCTGGTCCGCAAGGACGCGGGCATCCAGTCGCCGGAGGACCTGAAGGGCAAGCGCGTAGGCGTTCCCGAATACCAGCAGACGGCGGCCCTCTGGACGCGCGGCGTTCTCCAGCACGAGTTCGGCGTCGAGCCGAAGGACATGGAGTTTTTCATGGAGCGCGTGCCGGAGCAGAGCCACGGCGGCGCGACCGGCTTCAAGCCCCCTGAAGGCGTTACCGTCAACCAGATCCCGCTGGAGAAGAACATCGGCTCGATGATGCTCTCCGGCGAGTTGGAGGCAACGCTGCTTTACATCGTCGACCCGAACCTGATCGACCGCAGCACCGCCGACCTCTGGCACCACCCGGACATCGCGCCCCTCTTCCTGGACGCGCGGGCAGAGGGCATCCGCTTCTACCAGAAGACGGGCCTCTACCCCATCAACCACGGGATGGTAGTGAAGCGGGAGATCGCCGAGGACCACCCCTGGGTGCTGCTCAACCTGATGAAGGCGTTCAACAGGGCGAACGACATCTGCAACCGCGAGCGCGCCGAGCATGTCGACTACTACGTCGAGACAGGGCTCGTGAACGAGGATGGCGGCGCCGCGCTCAAGCAGCCGCTGGTGCAGCATGGCATACGTGCGAACCGGCTGGTGCTGGAGACGGCGGCGCAGTACTCGTTCGAGCAGGGCCTCACGCCCAAGCTCGCAAAGCTGGAGGACGTGTTCGCCGAGAACACCCTGGACCAGTAGGCATGAAGTCCATGCGTGCCTGCGCTTGAGGAGAAGGCCGATGCGCGTCGAAGAGAACGTACTATTGACGCAGACCGGCGCAGGTACGCCCATGGGCGAGCTGCTCCGCCGCTACTGGTGGCCGGTCACCAGCAACGGACGCCTCCTCCGGGACCCCGTCGTGCCCGTGCGCCTGCTCGGCGAGGACCTGACGCTCTTCAGGGACAAGAGCGGCAGGGTAGGCCTGATCGACCGGCGGTGCGCACACCGCCGGGTAGACCTGTCCATCGGCATCCCTACCGAGCAGGGCCTGCGCTGCATGTACCACGGCTGGATGTACGACGTAAACGGCCAGTGCGTAGACCAGCCGACGGAACCGGAAGGCTCGCACTTCAGCGAGAAGGTAAGTATCAAGTCATACCCCGTGCAGGAGTTGGGCGGCCTGATATTCGCCTACCTCGGCCCGGAGCCGGCGCCGCTGCTCCCGCGCTGGGACGTGCTCGTGTGGGACAACACGTTCCGGCACGTCGGCGCTGCCGTTCTGAATGCCAACTGGCTGCAGTGCATGGAGAACTCCGTGGACACCTCTCACACGGAGTTCACGCACGGCCACTGGTTCGAGTACCACGTCCTCGACCGAGGCGGCGGCACCGGCGATCCTGAGCATGACGCCATCGCACAGGAACATGCAGACTCCTTCAAGGCCCGCCACCTGAAGACGGAATGGGAAGTGAACGAGTGGGGCATCCAGAAGTTCCGGCTCCGCGAGGGCGAGGCAGAGGACACGCCCGACTGGACGATAGGCCATCCCCTCGTATTCCCGTACTTTGTTCGCCTGGGCGGGAAGATACGGAGTGAGCTCCAGATACGCGTGCCGATGGACGACGAACATACGCTCCACCTGGACTACATGGCGTACTGTCCAGGGCCGGACGTGAAAGTGCCAGAACAGGACTACGTGCCGTACTTCGAGCACCCGCTGTTCGACGAGGCGGGACGCCCCATCGCTGACTACGTCCTCGCTCAGGACCTGGCGGCGTGGTGGGGCCAGGGCGCCGTCACAGACCGTGAGAACGAGCGCCTCGGTGTTTCCGACCGCGGCGTCATCATGTTCCGCAAACTGCTGATGGAGCAAATGAAGATCGCGCAGGACGGCGGCGACCCGATGAACGTGTTCCGCGATCCTGTCGCGAACGAGCGGATAGACCTTCCGGTCAACGTTGGGCCGGGGCCGATCACCCGGATGCCCTTCTCCGAGAAGGGCGATCACCGGATGAGCCTGACGGAGATGGGGGACGTCACTGCCGTGTTGGGCACGGACGCGGGATTCAAGTTGAGTCACTACCACATGGACAGGTATAGTCCCGCCCTCAACCAGGTGCTGGAGATCTACCGCCGCTACGAAGAAGTGCGGCTACAGCGAGCATAACCGGACGATGATCGACTCCATACTCACGGGTTTCCCCGCGATGTTCGAGGCTGGCGGGGAGGCCATCGGCAACCTTGCCGGTTGGCAGCCCATACTTGCCCTCGTCGTGGGCGTTGTCGTGGGCGTGTTGAACGGCGCGATGCCCGGCGGCGCAGTCCCGAGCCTCATCGTGCTGCTTGGCTTCGCCTACGGACTCGACCCGTACATCGCGCTCCCGCTGGCCATCGGCATGGTGGCGACCGTTCCCACCGGTGACACGCTTCCCGCGGTGCTGCTCGGCATGCCTGGCTCCACGTCCGGACAGGCGACGATCCTGGACGGCAATCCGCTCGCGCGGCGGGGGAAGGCGGGCACGGCGCTCTCCGCCGCCTACTTCTCGTCGCTGCTCGGGGGCATCATCGGAGCGATATTCCTCTTCATGACGATCCCCATCGCGCGGCCTGTCGTCAACACCTTCAGCGCGGCCGAGTTCTTCGTGCTCGGCCTCGTGGCCATCGCCGTCGTGGGCGTCGTCAGCAGCGGAGCGCTGCTCCGCGGCCTTATCGCCGGCGCATTCGGCCTGCTTATCGCCAGCGTCGGCTATGACGACGCCACGGGCGCTCACCGCCTGACCTTCGGGCAGGACTATCTCTGGGACGGCATCCACATCATCCCTGTCGTCATCGGCCTGTTCGCCATCCCCGAGTTCTTCGACATGGTGGTCAGCGACGTGTCCATCGCCCGCCGCGCGGAGACGTCCACGGTCGACGCTTCCGCGCAGCGCCGCGAGGGGATGACCGAGGTCCTGCGGAACTGGCTGCTCGTCATACGCTCGGCTGCGATGGGCGTGTTCGTTGGACTGCTGCCTGGAATCGGCGGCTCGCTCGCACAATGGCTCTCGTACGCTTCTGCGCGCCAGACCGTGCCAGGCGGCACGCAGTCCTTCGGGACGGGCGACATCAGGGGAGTCATTGCACCGGAGTCGGCGAACAACGCCGTGGACGGCGGCCAGTTGGTGCCGACGCTCTTCTTCGGCGTGCCCGGCTCGGTCGGCATGGCGCTCTTCCTTGGACTGCTCATCATCCTGGACGTGCGGCCCGGCCCGGATATGCTGAACAACCAACTCCCGCTCACGATGACGATAGCGATCTCGCTGGTGATGGCAAACGTGCTCGCCACCGGGATGGCGCTTGGCTTCACGCCGCTCCTCACCCGCATCGCGTTTGTCCGGCCAAACGTTCTCGTGCCCCTCATCCTGGCTGTGATGACGATAGCGGCGTTCCAGGCGAACCGGTCGATCTACGACCTCGTGGTTATGCTGGCCTTCGGGGCTCTTGGCTATTTCATGAAGTCGTATGGATGGCCGCGCCCGCCCATCATCATCGCTGTCATCCTTGGCGGCATCATCGAGCGGTTCTATGGCATCTCCAGCGGCGCGTTCGACTGGGTGAACTTCTCCAACCCGACGGAAGGAGTCTTCACGCGCCCTGCCGTCATCATCATCATCCTCATCGCGGTCGGCACCGCTCTCTACACAGTGCGCATGCAGCGCAGCGTGAATCGCACCGTGGCCCAGCAGGAAGCCGATTTCGCAGCCCGCGCCGAGACTATTCCCCCTCCCGCCGGAGCCAGGTGAATGCCATCCCAGGCGATAGCGGCGGTCG
>JAPOOH010000305.1 GCA_026713505.1 Chloroflexota bacterium
GGGCACCCTCAACCGGTTCGGGGGTGACCGACAGGGAGCCCGTCTCGATGCGCGCCACGTCGAGCAGGTCGCCGATGAGATCGCGCATGTTGTCGGCCTGATCGACGATGATCCGCATGAGCTGCCGCACTTCCGCGGGATCGAGTTCCGATGGGGTGTCCAGCATCGTCGTCGCCGCTCCCCGGATCGAGGTCAGCGGAGTCCGCAATTCGTGGCTGACCATGCCCAGGAACTCCGCGCGCAGCCGTTCCATCTCCTCGGAGTCGGCCATGTCCTGCAGGGTAACGACCATCGACTCGACCGTACCATCATCGGCGTTGATAGGCGTTGAGTTGAGCAAGGCCGTAACGTGCCTCCCGTCAGGGACCTCCAGGACGATCTCCTCTGCCCGCACCGTCTCTCCGATGCTCAGAAGATCGGCCATCGAATAGTCCCGCAGGAAGAGCTCGCGCCCGTCCGCACGCTTGAATGTCATGGTCTCCAGCAGTTGGTCCGGCGTCTGATCAGGATCCCGAAGAAAGTCGTATACCCTTCGGGCCTCGCGGTTGAACGTCTTCAGGGCTCCCGTTGTGACGTCAAAGACCACCACGCCGACCGGAGAGGTCTCTATCAACGTCTCCACGTCGGCCCTGACCCGCCGCTCCTCCCGGTGCCTGCGGGCGTTGGCGATCACCAAGGCCACCAACGAAGCGAACAAGACCAGAGTCTCTTCATCCTGGCGACTGAACTCATCGCCGGGGTCTCGCTTCCCCACGTAGACATGGCCCACACCGACGCCTCGGTGGCGGAGGGGAGCGACCATGCAGGAGCTGATCGGGACGGGCGAGCGAAGCTCGGGTAATCCCATCGCCCTGAGGTGACTGGCGAGGTCTGCGACACGCAGAGGCGCTGTCATGGATTTGAGGTACTCGTGCAAGCTCTGGCCGTCGGGTATCTCCCAAAGCTGCCCAGCCTCTTCAGGAGTCATTCCCGCGGCCACGCGGTCCTCCAGCCGCCCTGCATCGTCAAAGGTGGTGATCACCGCATAGCGGGCCCCCGTCAGGGACCGGGCGCTGTCCAGGACTCCCCCCAGCACCGTGTCCAGGTCCAGGTTCTCATTGATGCGGAGAGACGCCTCGGACAGGCGGGAAAGGCGCTCCCGCAGCGCCGCGATCTCTCGGTCTCGGTCGTCCTGCTCTGTCACCTGTTCGCCCCCTTAGCGCTTCGCTCTCCGTTGGTTGCCGGCGAGGACCGTTGGGAGCAGCACGCCACTTTCAGGCGTCACCATACCGTAATCGAATCGGCCCTGAAAGGTCACCCTCTTGTCATCGCCAGGGGTGGAGCACAACCTGCCTCCGTCCGCAACCAGCGAGGTCATCGGCGACGAGACCGCGAAGAGATCTCTTCAGGGCCAAGGAGGACTAGTGCGATCCTGCAAGGGATGAATACCCAGTTCTGGATGGGGTTAGCCGAGCGTTCCGGTGCCCTCATGCGGTGCCCATCGCGGAGCAGCGTGTTCTTGTCCTGAAGTGCCCTTCGGGACTGCCATCAACCCGACAGCGACCTCGGCTGACATGCGGAGGGCCGGTCGTGGGTAATGCGTCGACTTGCCTGTTGGCTAGCTTCCATCTTCATTCTGACGGGTCCGATGCAATACGATGATGCCCAACAGTAAGAGAAGTACTCCTATCAACATCCCGGCCAGGGCGACCTGCAGCAGCGTTAGGGCGTTCATCCTTACCTCTCCGTTGTAAACGGGGCAGCACCCCGTAGCCCCCGGAATACTGCCCCTGGGGATGAGGCGGAACGTCGCCGCGTGAGAGGGCGATGCCCATGCCTTCATCCTTGGCGGAGAGTATAGCGATACAACGATGACAGAAGCGTGACTTTCTGCCCGGTTTAGGTGGCGGTATGGTGACATTCTTGCTAGTAGCCAACTTCAAGGGCCAGCACGAGTCCCCTGGGATGCAATAGACGCCTATGACAAGCGTTGGAGTCCCCTCTGGTCGTACCGGTGAACTGGTGAGCCAAGCTGGACTCAAACTAAACTGGCGAATCGACAACTGCCCACTGGCCTGGCCTATGGGTCATCGCTCGATCTGAGGCTGCCCACGTAGGATAGTCACTTCTTGACCAGTCGACAGGCACTGCCGAAGGCCGCTCGGCAGCGCCGGCTTGGCTGCTGGGATACTATGGGCCGAGGAGCGGAAAGGAGGCTGAAGATGGCGCGTTGCATCCTTTCGTTGCACGCTGGTGACGAGACCGGCGGGGACTTCGTCGATGGCTACGTCGCACGTCCGGCGACGCCGGGGCCGCATCCGGGGCTGGTGGTCATCTCCGGCATGGGGGGGCTGAACTGGTTCCAGGGCGAGATCACGTGCGCTTTCGCTCGCGGCGGGTTCGTAGCGGTTGCGCCAGACCTGTTCGACGACGCGCTGCCGCTGGCAAGCGACGCCGACGTGGAGGAGTAGCCGCATGGCCGTCGTCAGCGTCGAAATCACGGAACGCGCTCCCTTCGCCGGTGGCGCGGAATCCGGCAGCGCCGGCCCGTACGAGCGTGTCGACGGGCTGCTGACCCACGCCGTCGACCCCGCGAACCCGGCGAACGCGCTCATCACCGACCTCGCGCTGGCGCCGCGCGGCACCGACGGTCTCGTGCGCTTCACAGGCGATTTCACGCTCATCGCACCGGTCGACCGGGAGCGCGGCAACGGCGAACTGCTGATCGACGTCGTGAACCGGGGACGGCGGCAAGTGATGCCGACCTTCAACCTGGCGCCGCCGTCTCGCGTGGGATCGTCGGAGGTCCCCCTCGGCGATGGTTTCCTCTGCCGCCGGGGTTACACGGTGTTGTCGGTCGGGTGGCAGTGGGACGTCCCCA
>JAPOOH010000306.1 GCA_026713505.1 Chloroflexota bacterium
AACGACGACCTGCCGTACATCTTCGCCAACGCTTCCGAGGACAACTTCATGATCGGCTCGGACTACGGCCATTCCGACACCTCCAGCGAACTGGAGGCGCTCAAGTCGCTGAAGTCGAGCGGCCTGCTCGAGCCTCGCGTCGTCGACAAGGTCCTCTCCGACAACCCCGCGCGTCTCTACGGCATCGAGTAGCGGGCACAGGCCCTGCCATACCGCGCGGAGCGCAGCGGGATGAGGAGTCTCTCACGGAGCGGAGACCTGCGGGGCCCGTAAGGCGTGCCGCGTCAGGCCGCTCCTAGAAGCAAGGCACGTCGATGCCCGATATGCGCTCGTACGCCTCGGGGTGCGACCACAGGAAGCCGACGTAGTCGTTGATGTTACCGGCTGGCCTGCCATTCGGCCGGGTGCCCGCTGCGCGGGTCAGCTCGCCCACCACAACGCGCGTCGCGTGCAACTGTGCGTCGTAGTGGTCGCGCACCCCGTCGGGGACGTCCATTGCGAGCAAGTGCCGCTCGTAGGCCCGGAACTTCTCTTCCAGCTCTGAGAAGGTAGCCGTCGAGACATTGAAGCTTGGTTTGCCTGCACAGATCTCCTCGATGTACTGCGCGATGAGGTCCGGCGTGGGCGTCGGTTCCGGCGTGGGAGTGGGCGTTGGGGTAGCCGTTGGACGCGGCGTCGGGGATGGGGGCGTAGGGGTCGCGGTGGGGCGGGGCGTCGCTGTCGCGGCCTGTGTAGGCGTTGGCGTTGGGGCAGGGGGCGCCGGGGTCCAGGTCGGTTCCGGGGTCGGCGTCCACGTGGGTTCGGGCGTCCACGTCGGCACGGGGGTCGCGGTGGGAGGAGACGAACACGCCGCCAGCACAACTGGCAGCAGGAGCAGTGTCAGGACAAGCGAGCGAATGGCCGGAGTCTCCTCTTGCGAGATTTCACTTGTCGCCGGTGAACCGCGGCATCACCTTTGTGGCAAAGGTTTCCAGGTTCTTCAGCGTCTTGCTCAGCGGGATTCCCATGTGGGTGAATTCTACTAGCAGGTAGTCCAGGTGGCATACCTCCTGCAGCTCCTGGATCCTCTCCACCACGTGGTCAGGGGGACCAACCAGAAGGGTGCGCGGCTCCAGGAAGTCCCAGTCCAGCTTCACGTCCGGGTCCAGGACCTCGTCGGGGTTGGTGAACACCTGCCTGCCCCGGAACGGATCGTTGAAGATGAAGGCGGACATGATTCCCGCTTCCGCATCCCGGCGCGCCTCCTCCATCGAAGAGGCGACGTACGTGGAGCGCATGACCGCCTGGTCTTCCCCCAGGCTGAAGGGTCTCCCGTCCCGTTCAGTCCTGATCTGCGCGTAGAGTTCCATGCGCTGCTTGATCCTGAGGGGTGGGGGCTGCCAGTAGCACGCCTTCAGTCCAAGTTCCGCTGCAGTCGTTACAGAACGGTCAGTGGAAACGGTCATCCACATCGGTGGGTGAGGCTTCTGGTGGGGTTTCGGCGTCACTCGGAGCCTCGTTACCCGGTCCCCATCCTGCCACGCAGGGTTCGACGGATACAGTGGATGGGAGAAGACGGTGTCTTCGGCAGGGAAACTGTAGTTATTCCCGTGGTAGGAGAAGTACTCGTTGGTCCATATCTCCCGCACGATCTCCACCGTCTCCTGGAACAATTCCCTGTTCTCGCTGTCCTTGCGCGGGTCTGCGTTGGGATGGAACTGTGGGCCCTCATACGGCCAGATCCCCCTGCCGAAGCCGACCTCCACACGTCCGCCGGTCATGTTGTCCAGGATGGCCAGGTCTTCGGCAAGCCGTATCGGGTGCCAGTGAGGAGCTATGTTCGCCATCTGCCCGATCCTGATCCTGGATGTCCGCGCCGCGAGGTCTGCGCCGAGCAGGATCGGGTTCGGAAGGTCTCCGGCCCTGTAGGGGCCGAAGTGATGTTCTCCGAGCCACATCGTCTCGAAGCCCATCTCCTCAGCCAGGATGGTCTGCTGCCTGAGGTTGTTGATCATCTCCTCGGGGTTGGTGGCTTCCCCGGCGGACGCTGCCACGGTAGTGAATGCCGCGAACCTCATACCCGGTATCCCCTCCCTGGTCTCAGCTCCCCTTCAGTGATGGCCACTGCGGGGAGCTCGACCGTACCATGCCGCATGCTGGAGACGTCGGCGAGTGCCTTTTGCTGCCCTTGATGGGCGGTGCTACACTCTCGGGCCACCATATTACAGGGAGCGTGCTGATGCCATCGGGTCGGAATCAGGGCTTGGTCCAGACCGTGTTGGGCCTGGTACCTCCGTCGGAATTGGGTCCCACCACGGCCCATGAGCACCTCTACATAGACTTCTCATTCATGTATCGGCCCGCCCAGGACTCTGCTCGTGAGGAACTGGCGGATGCGTGCATCGCGCTGGAGAATCTGGGATGGATACGGCGCAACTATTACAGCAATCGCTCCAACCTGCAGTTGATGGACCTCGATACAACCATCGGAGAAGTCAACAGGTTCAGCAGCGTTGGCGGCAGTGCGATCGTGGACGTGACCTCGAGGGGGATCGGACGCAACCCGGAAGCGCTGGCCCGGATATCCCGCGAATCCGGCGTCCACGTGGTCATGGGCGCGGGCCACTACGTCGCGGCTGTCCATCCGGAAGACATGGACCAGCGGACCGAAGATGACCTGGCGCGGGAGATCATCGTCGACGTCGTTGAGGGCGTCGAGGGGACCGGCATAAGGGCGGGCATCATCGGGGAGATCGGTTGCTCCTGGCCCTTGGCCCCGAACGAGCGCAAATCCCTGTCGGCCGCAGCGATCGCCCAGCGTGAAACGGGCGCGGCCATATCGATCCACCCGGGACGGAACCCGGACGCGCCCCTGGAGATACTGGAAGTGCTTTCTAACAGCGGCGCGGACCTGTCGCGGGTCATCATGGGACATCTGGACCGGACCGTGTTCGAATTCGACGCTCTTCTGAGCATCGCCGCTTCAGGCTGCTACCTGGAATGGGACCTGTTCGGCAACGAGGGGTCCTACTATCCCCTCGCAGAGATCGATATGCCCAGCGACGCTCAGCGGCTGGGGTTCATCGGCCGTATGGCCGGCGCCGGTTATTCCGACAGGATCGTCTTCGGCCACGACATCGCCACGAAACACCGGCTTACCACGTACGGCGGGCACGGCTATGGCCACTTCCTGGAGAATGTCGTCCCGAGGATGCGGCGCAAGGGGTACTCGGAAGACGTCATCCGAGCGATAACTATCGACAACCCGGCCAGGATCCTCGCTTTCGCATAGGGAACTGCCGGCGCCAGCCCCCACAGGTGAGCACTCCCACGGGTGTTGGAGGGTAGGGGGAGGACACCTCGATGCGCTACAGCCTCCCGGACTCGCGAGGCGCGGGTTTCGGATCGTTGAACGCAGGGACGGCGACGCCGAGGCGCTGCAACATCGTGAAGTCGTCGCGGTCGCCCCACTGCTCGACCACCCGCCCGAGCTGGATGCGGTAGACGTCGATGCGCCGCCACCACGACATGTTCGCCCTCGGCGACGTGCCCATGCCGACGCCCTGGAACGCACCCGTGAACGACACGCACGCGGCCACACGGTCCTCCGCCGCGATGATGTCGTCCACCGTGACGTGAATCGACGGGAACGCCGTTCGCGTCATCGTCACCAGCTGCTTGATCGGCTCCGGCCCGAACGGGTCCTCGAGTATGCCCGCGATGTGGAGCTCCACGTCCTGCGCGTACATCTCGCTGATCAGGTCTATGCGCCCGTTGTTGTAGACCTCTTCGTACAGGCGCCGGATGAACGCCTTGTTCTCCTCTGACATCGTGTCACGCTCCTCTGGGGGGCTTCGGATTCCACTGTACGGGACATACAACCACATCCGCGCGCTTTACACACTCGCCCAAGAAAGCCGGGTCTAGCTCTGCGTGACCTCGTGCTCTCGCTGCTTGGTACCACTCTTCTACGGTCATGCCATCACGCAGTGCGTCCCACATGTCCAGCCTAGGTTTACTGCTGACGCGCAGGGGCCACTCGCGTTGTTTGTACACTACCAAACGCAAGCTGGCGTCCTCTGGCATCGCGCACTCTCCTCCGGTGGGCTGCGGCGCATTGTTGAGGAGCGGACGCGCAGCGTCAAGCACAGCACACGGCTGTGGACGCGCTGTGCTATAGTGCGCGTCCCCCGCAAGCGCCTTCCTGTCAATTTCCGCGCAGGCGGGAATCTCGCAGCCCCGGCAGGGCCAGGAGGCGTCGGAATGCTCACGCTAGGCACGAACGACGGCATCGTCACGCTGGAGAAGAAGAACGGCGCGTGGGAAGTCGCCGCGAAGGCGCTGCCCGGCGTGCGCGTCGAGGGCGTCTGTGCCACCGACAGCGGCATGATGGCCGCGACGGTGGAAGGCGTATTCGAGAGCGGGGTGGACCCAGCCGACTGGAAGCAGACCCTTTCCGACGTCGACACGCGCTGCGTCGCAGTCACGCTGGACGGCACGGCCTTCGCTGGCGCGGACAACGCGATGCTCTTCCGCAGACGCGCCGCTGAGGAGCAGTTCTCGGAGGTGCAGAGCTTCAAGGACCTACCCACTTACGCCACCTGGACGTTCCCCGTGTCGCCGCACATGCCGAACATCCGCGCCATGGTCGCTTCGCCGACCCAACCGGCACGCATCTACGTCGGCGTTGAGGTCGGCGGCGTCATGCTCACGGAGGACGGCGGAGAGACGTGGCAGGAGGCGCGCGAGAGCATCCACCCGGATATCCACGGACTGGCGGCGGCGCCGGACGACGGCGACCACGTCTTCGCGGTGACCGGCGTCGGCTTCTACCGTTCTCAAGACGCGGCGCGCTCCTGGCAGTCCCGCTGCGATGGTCTCGAAACGATGTACGCCGTCACGCTGGCGAACGACCCCGGTGACCGCCAGCGGGTCTATGCCGCGGCCACGCTCGGCAGGCCGCGCAGCTGGAGAACACGCTCCGAAGGCGCAGTGGCCAAGGTCTACCGCAGCGACGACGGCGGCTCGCAGTGGCGTCCGCTGATGGACGAGGGGCTGGTTGAGTCGGTCGAGGCGCTCGCCGTCGACGCGGACGGCGCGGTCTACGCCGGCACGCACGGCGGGCAGGTGCTCGCCCGCGCCGCCGACGGCGACGAGTGGAGCGTCATCGCGGACGGACTCGCAGCCGTCAACTGCATCTCCGCATAGCCACACTCCGATAGAGACGAGAAGGGGCGCCCCTCGGGGGTGTCCTTTCTGTTGTGGAGAAGGCCTGGTCGGAGAGTGCAAAGGGCGATGCCCCTCTGCCACGGCCGTAGGCCGCGGCGTGGGGATGTCCCTCACACGCGTTCTGACGGGTGGGGTGGGTGGGAAGGGCTACGCTGCGGAGGCAGCTGCTAGGCCCGGCTGCCGCCCGTCGCCGGGTACAACTGCAGGTTGATCCCGTTCGGGTCCTCGAAGTAGATGGTCTTCTGACCCTGGCGCTGCGTGACGTACACCTCGACGCCCCGCGCCTCTAACCGCGACTCCGCCTCGTCGATGAACTCCGGCGTCGCCGTCACGGCGAGGTGGTTCAGCGCGCCGATCGTGTCGCGGGAAGTCCCGCCGGCGCCCGGCGAGCCCTCGAAGAAGTCGAGCGTTCCCTCGCCTCCGAGGTCGAACGAGTAGTGCTTGTGCCCCGGCTCGTCGTTCACGATCTTGCGCACGGTCACGTCCAGTACTTCACCGTAGAAGCTGGCGGTCTCCGCCATGTCCTTCGCTATCGCCGCCACATGGTTCACGCCGCTGATGCCGCCCATGCTGAACCTCCTGCACTTCGCTTGCTGCGCCTATGGTACGACGCCGCGCAGAACCCGTCATGCCAGCCCCTTCCCCGTCATTCCAGCCCCTTCTCCGTCATTCCAGCGGAAGCTGGATCCAGGGACGCGCCGTCGGCCCCCGCGTGCGCTATGATGCACGCGCAACACGGCAAGTGAACACACCACACGGGAGGTGAACGTCATGGCGCGCATCCGCCACATCGCCATCGGCACGGACGACCCTGAGGCAACGGCAAAGTTCTACATGGAAGGGCTTGGGCTCGAGCAGGTCGGCAGAGTGGACTCTCCGACCGCGGAGGGCTACTACCTGAGCGACGGCCACGTGAACATGGCCATCCTCAAGTGGCGCCAGGAGTGGGCGTCCGTCACGGAGGGCGCACCCAAACGCACCGGCGTCCATCACATCGGCTTCGGCGTCGAGGACATGGATTCCGCGCAGGCGCAGGTGCTGTCCGCGGGCGCGGTCGAGCACGTCGAGCCGAAGATACGCGAGGAGTACAACCAGCGCAGGCCGGACGAGACGGGCGGGGGCAACGTGGAGGTGAAATTCACCGGGCCGGACGGCGTCACATTCGACCTCTCCGTCCACGGCTGGGCCGGCACGAACCAGGCCGGATAGGACGCGCCCCTATCCTGTCCATCCTGTTCATCGATGTTGATTCCCCGCGCTAGTAACCGAACCACGGGTCGTACTTCCGCACCGTCTCCGTGAAACTCCGCGTGCCGGGCGGCCACATCACGCGCCAGTGCGTCCCTTCGCGCACCAGCTCCTCGACGCGCCCACGGATGTCGCCGTCGGTATGGAACACCAGTACTCCAATGACGGCGTTCTCTCCGTAGAGGCGCTGCGAGCCGAGCTGGAACCTCTCGATCGTGCGGCCTCGCGACAAGCCGTCCACGACTTCCCGCCACGCCCCCGCTCCCATGGAGCGCGCCCGGTCCTGCCCCTCGTGGTCCAGCAGTTCGAACGCCGCCTCGTAGTCCCCGTCCTGCGACGCCTGGTAGAGCGCCTCGAACGTGCCCAACGGCGACTTCACCACCGAGGTAACCCCGAAGACCAGGCCGATGAGCTGTCCCACGAGCACCACGACGACCGCGAGCAGCACGAGCGCCGTCCAATGCTCCACCGCGCACACCCACCGCAGACCGCTGCGTACCCTGGCCATCTGCATCACGCCTCCACTGCCGCTCTTAGTCGTGCCGGTACGGGAGGCTTTCTCGACGCAAGGAAGAGGAGCGAGCCCATCCCAACCACGACGCCTACCACGAGGAACGCGCCGGTGTAGTCACCGTAGACGTCGTTCATCTTCCCTGCGAATGTCGGGCCGATGAGCGGCCCGAGCATGACCAGTACGTTCGAATAGCCCGCGATCTGTCCGAAGGAGCGGCGCCCGTAGAAGTCGGCGCGTATCGCCGTCATCAACGGACTGCGTATGCCCCACGCCAGTCCGTGCAGCAGGGCAGCGACCACGATGACCAGGGTACTGGTGGTGAACGCCAGCATCAGCACCGCAACGGCGTGCATGAGCATGCAGGTGGCCGCCAGGTGCGCCTTGTTGTAGCGGTCGCCGACGTAGCCCCCGCCGACCTGGCCGACGATGCTCGTGACCGTCATGAGCGCGATTATCGTCTGGGCAGACGTCTTGCTCCAGCCGAGTCCCTGGACAAGGTGCGCAGGCAGGTGCGCCAGCAGGGCGACGACGGCGATGAGCGCGACTGCGTGTCCTGCGGATACGTACCAGAACGAGCGGTCCCGCATCGCCTCGCCCACCGTGAAGTCGATCTCGCCGGGGTCGACCGTGGCCCTGGAGCGGGCAGAGGAAGGGGCCGGCGCCCCGTCCGGCACCATGCCGTACTCTTCCGGGTAGCCCCGCATCAGCTGGCAGAGCGGCAGGCCGATGACGAGGACTGCGATACCCGAGCCGATGGCCGTGGACTCCCAACCGTGAACGACAAGGGACCATGCCACGACCATAGACAGCATTCCAGCGAGCCCGATGCCCGTCGTGCTGAGTCCCAGCGCGAAGGCACGCTTCCGCCGGAACCACCGCGCTGTCACTGTCGTCAGCGTGAGCCAGCCTGCGAGGTTCGCGCCTATCGACATCACCATGATGACGGCGAAGAACGCCGGGAACGTGTCTGCGAACGGCAGCGCGATGAAGCCCAGCCCGAAGGTGACGGTGCCGATCTGCATGAGGAGGCGGGGACGGAACCGGTCCAGCAGCCAGCCGTGCGCCGGGCTCAGGAAGCCCGCCAGCAGCAGGGAGCCGGAGTACGTGCTTGAGATGGCGAACTTGCTCCAGCCGAACTGCTCTTCGATGCTGAGCAGGTACTGGCCGAACGTGAAGCCGAACGCCGAACCGAAGAGCCCGTGGAACAGCACGCACGACAGCACGATCCACCAGCCGTAGAACGGCATGTGGAGTCTCAGGTGCCTGTTCGCGGTTGCCAACGCTGGTCAGTCGCCTTCCCGGACTTCATGTTCCATCGCAGCCAAGCCCCCAGGACTCCCAGCCCGCCGCCTGCTCCCGCGCGAACAGTTCTATCTTTCGCTGGCCGGGGAACATGCTCTCGATCCGGCGGCGCACCTCTTCAGGCTTGGCGGAGTGCAGGCCGCGTGGAGCCTTCACGAGCTGGCGTACGTTCCGCGCGCCTCGCGGCTGCGGGATGGTGCCACGCTTGAACACGAGACAGAGCTCGCACTGGCTCAGCGTGTAGAAGCCGGGGTTCACGCGCTCCTTGTCCCATACGAACGCCACGGTCGCCCACGCGAATCCCCACGCCTTCCCCAGTTCGATGGCCTGGTCCAGGTGCGGGTTCGTTGCCCACATGAACAGCAGGCTGTCCTCCGCTGCGATCCCGGGCACGTCCAGTTGTTTCAGGTCGTCCAGCGTTATGGTGGGGTAGTGACGCACCGCGCCGCCGGTGTCGCCGCTGCCGGGCCCCGCGTGTTGCAACTGTCCCTTGTAGTCCCAGGGCGGGTCTGCGTAGATGATGTCGTAGACGCCGGTGGGCAGCGACGGGAAAACGCCCCTGTCGCCGCGCGCCGCACCGGCGGGCGAGGCTCGCTCGGAACGTAAGCGTGTCTCCTGCGATGCATTCGAAACCATGCCCGTACCCTGCCGGAAGCCGGTATCGGAGGGCGAGGATGACGGGGACGGCGGCATCCGGCCTGCCTATCCCTCGAATACGAGCGACTTCACCACCACGGGGACCGCTTCAACAGACTCGAGCTGCTCGCCGAGGTCTATGAAGTTGAACTCACCGACCGTGATACCGTCCACGACGATGACTTCCGGTTCCACCTTGAACTCGTTCTTGAGCATCGCCCCCACGAGGCCCGCCACGTCCGAACTCAGCACGATCGTCCACACGTGGTCGTGGAACGGCGCGAGGGCCTCCGCTATCGCTCCGCACATGGACCTGATCGAGTCGTAAGTCGGGATCACTGGCCCCAGCAACGCAAGCGCGATGTGCTTGCCGATGTCCTGTTCGGCGATGTCCAGCCGCTCGAAACCGCGCGCGATCGCCGTGTCGACCGTCTCTCGTGTCAGGTCGTTTGGGTCGTCGGGAAGGTAGGCCGGCACCACCTGCAGGTCCAGGTACGGCAGCAACTCCGGCTTCGAGATGAACACCGTGCTGGACGAAACCTGCACCGTGTACTGGGACGCGCCGATCACCGTGGCGCGGATGCGCTCCGCGCTACCCGCCAGCGGGATGCCGAGCGACGGCAAGCGCCGCCTCACCGCTGCGCCCAGCAGCGGGCCCATGTCGCCGTAGTCCTGTTGGTCGTAATCGTAGACGTACTCCGCCACGCCGCCGGAGAAGCCTATCTCGTCTATCGGTTCATCGAACGTGATCGGGGCCGAGACAAGGAGGTCCGTTGCGAGTTGGGAATACTCGCTGCGGGTGAGCACTTCGAAGAGCAGGTCGGCCAGTTTCTCGGCAACCTTCTCCTTCTCCTCCTCCCCCATCCGCTTGCCAACCTCCACGTCGACGCCGACGCTGTGCGCTATGGTGCGTCCTGCCTCCTCGATACGCTCGACGACGCTGTCGGCGTCCCAGGCGATGAGGCGAGCGCCAACGTTGATGGCCATCGTTTCTGCGACCTTGCCGTTCTGCACGATAGCGATCTTCGTGGTGCCGCCGCCCATGTCGACGTTCATACCCGCGCCGATCTTCAGCGAGCGTGCAGCTGCGCCGGAGCCGTGCGCACCAAGGATGCCCTCCAGGTTCGGCCCCGCCGTCGCGCACACGAAGCGTCCGCCAGCCGCGGCCAGCATCCTGATGATCGCTTCCGAGTTGTGCTTCCTCACGGCCTCGCCGGTGCAGATGACCGCGCCGGTGTCGATGTCGTCCGCTTCCAGTTCGGCCTCGCCGTAGCTCTTCTTCACGAACTCGCCGAGGGAATCGGTGTCTATCGTGTCCGGGTCAGAGTAGGGCGTCAGCAGGATCGGCGAGCGGTAGAGCACCTGCCGGAACACCACCTCGAACTCGCTGGACATCTC
Source organism: Chloroflexota bacterium (assembly GCA_026713505.1). Classification (GTDB taxonomy): domain Bacteria; phylum Chloroflexota; class Dehalococcoidia; order Lucifugimonadales; family Australimonadaceae; genus Bin16. The sequence goes on from JAPOOH010000306.1 coordinate 10,307, forward strand.
CGTGCTGCGCCGCCGCATCACAAGCTTGGAGAACATGAGGTGCGACGTGGACGAACCGATGTCTATGCCCACGCTCGTGAGCCGCAGCCAGTCCGGGTTGATGGGGAACCCATCATCTGCGATGGAACCGAAGACTGCCTCATCCTCGTCACCGTAATGTCCGTGCTCGAAGGGATCGTCGTGCATGAGCCACCTTTCGGATATCGGACGCGCCAACCTACGGCGTATGCCGAAAACAGGGCACAACATGCGCCAAACTGCCGCACGTCCGGAGATGGGCCAATCTTATGCCTACGAGGGTTCGTCGGCAAGGTGAGCTGGCAGGACACGCATCAGAAGACGCGCCACCACGGCGCTGCAAGCACCCCGGGCAGCAGCCACTCCACTGCGTCGCCCGTGTGAAGCAATGAACCGCACCGGGCCTGATCCCTGTGAATGATAATCATTCACGCCGGGAATAGTCTGCACCGAACAGGCCACGGCCTGCCGCAGACGTCCAGCCTTCCCCGGGACCAGGTCTCCGGACACGACTCTTCCTTGACGCTCCGCGCGCCCGATAGTACAAAGGTTGGCGGCGGCGCGCCCGCGCCGGACAAGCTCCCAGGAGGAACGACACATGACGCAGCTCAGCCCCAAGCCGGAAGTCACAGCCGACCAGCCCCGGCTCAACAAGATCAGCGCCTACGAGGCCTTCGTGGAGAGCGAGGGCATCCCCAACGTCACCGGCTTCGCCGTGGATGACCTGCGAACCGTCGAGGTCGCGCCCTGGGCGCGGCTGGACTGCCTCGGTGCGTACATCAACCTGGACGGTAATGGCGGCACGAACGACGCCTACGTCGCCGAGATCCCGCCCGGCGGCAAGATGGCCCCGGAGAAGCACCTCTTCGAGAAGAACATCTACGTTCTGCAGGGCAGGGGCGCGACGCTCGTCGGCGACGACCCCAACAGCCGCACGTCGTTCGAGTGGAAGGAAGGCAGCATCTTCTCCGTCCCGCTCAA
>JAPOOH010000608.1 GCA_026713505.1 Chloroflexota bacterium
ACGAATTGCCCTCCAGCGACGGCTCCCAGCCCACGGTTTCATAGCCTCACCCAGGCACACTCCCAGCCAAATCTGATGACACCTTAAATCGAACGATGTCACGAAGTCTGAGCCTTGCTGTCCCCACCACCCTCAGGACCAGTCGCTGGCCGCAGATTGGGACAAATTGTTCTCTCGCAGAGTTTTCTACAAAAGATCTCAAAGTCATGCATCTGGTTGCGATGAGTAAGGGAGTCCAGATGATATTCGAGCGTGACCTGATCTAACTCATACACCGTCTCGCAGGACGAGTCGGAGAAGTAGTCTGGATGTAGGTTGCGCATGAAGTCAGATGGCAAGAGATTTGTCTGATTCTCGCCATTCTGATTCATCGAACCGGAGTCATCATTGGCATTGCCCATGATCGGTCCCCCCAAAACCACCGATCCTTGTGCAGCGCAAGGAAGCAGTGGTATTCCAATATTGTTGCGAGGTAGGTCTTAGGCACCGCGCCTCAATGGTTCATTATCGCGGCAACGCGGTAACCGATGCCCCGAGGCTAAGAGGCGGTCACAGTTGAAGCTGGCGCAGTCTCGGCTATCGGTGGCGTTCGGCTGGTTGAGTCTCGCCAACCATTTCCTCGGGCTGCTCCTCCCGACCAGGATTGCAGGTGTGTATCGGGGCAATCATTCACGCACAGGGTACGAGCGCCTCATTCCGAGCCGCTCGGGGGACAACACACGGTAGAGGTGATCGGGACCGGGAAAGATGGTCTGACGTCGATCTCGCCGTGCATCTTCCCGACGACGCCTGGCTCGATGCTTACGCCTGCGAATTGGTGGTGAGCAATCACTGTGACCTATCCGAGGCCATGCGTCTCGTGCGCGAGCAGCATGGCAAGCGCATCGGTCTGGAAACCCCGGAAACAGGATGACATTCACAGCGGCAAATGAAACACGCGGAATTCGTGCACTGGATCCACGTTGGCGGCTTCCGGCACTCGCACCCGCCTGACCCAATTCCCGGCATGAACATCCGGAAACCCGCAGCATGGGAAGGAGACTGCTGCTACTACGAGAGCAGGATCGGTTCGCCAGAGAAGAACCATTCGGTGATGTTCACCTCGGATATGGTGTCGGACGCGGCCAAGTGGTGTGCGCGGTGCTGTGACACTGGACCGCGAGACGACGTGAGCCTCGGTCGAGGCTAGGTCGTGAATCTGAAGAGCGGCGCGGGACGGTCCCGACGCCCGCGGCGGGCATCTTACCGCCCTCGAGCGCACGGCCTTCCTGCAAGGAAAGATCCCGGGAGCGACCTCCCCGAAAGGCCGTGCGTGCAAGCTAGGGCCGTTTTCGGGGGGGTCGCTCCCGTACCGCCGGTGTTTCGGCGTGCTTAAGCCGGCCGTCCCGCCGGGATTCGTAACCCTCTGCTGAACAAGGCCTTGCCACGGTCCCGAGTGTTTCGCGGAGCCGCGAAATGGGCCTCCCGCTTGCACGGCGAGTGTTTCGCTGCGGCATTTTCCCCGAAACAGCGAACGACCGTCCCCAGGTCGGCCGGACCACAGCCCCCTTGGGGGGATGGGCATTGTGACGGCGCTGCCGGCCTACGCTGTGACGGCGTTCTAGTGTTCAGGTGACTTAGAACGCTATGTTCGATTACCCAAACAGACACACCGAATGTTGTGGGGTTGTCGGGTGGCGTCAGTCAGCGGAAACGAAATCTGCCCACTGCTGCATCAGTTTCCGCCGC
>JAPOOH010000307.1 GCA_026713505.1 Chloroflexota bacterium
AGACGTGGTCGTTAACGCCCCGCCGACGTTCGGCATGTACGACGTGACGGCGCACATCTGCGGCGGCGTCATCGTGGAGGTCGAGCGCGACAAGCGTTTCGACATCGACGTGGACGGCATGCTAGCGGCAGCGCAAGGCGCGAAGCTCATCGTGCTCGCGTCGCCGAACAATCCCTCCGGCAACAGCACGCCGCTCGCTGACGTCGAGCGGCTCCTCGAAGCTGACTGCCTCGTCGTGGTGGACGAGGCATACGCGGAGTTCGCGGGACGCAGCGTGCTGCCGCTCATCGACGCGCACCCGAACCTTGTCGTGCTGCGGACGATGAGCAAATGGGCCGGGCTGGCCGGGCTGCGTGCAGGCTACGGCGTGATGAACGAGGATTTCGGTGAAGTGCTGATGCGCGGCAAGCCGCCGTACAGCGTCTCGCAGGTGGCGGAAGCGGCGCTGCTGGCGTCGCTGGAGGACGCGGCGATACTGGACGAACGCGCGCGCCTCATCGTTCAGGAACGAACGCGGATGACCGGGTTGCTCGCGGAGATGCCGGGCGTCGAACCATTGCCGTCGGACGCGAACTTCATCCTCTGCCGCCTGCCGGAAGGCCGGGGCAGGGCGATCTATGATGCCCTCGCGGACCGCGGGGTGTCGGTGCGATACTACTCGCGAGGCAAGCTCGCCGATTACCTGCGCGTCAGCGCCGGAACGCCGGAGCAGACCGAGCGTTTCATCGAGGCGCTGCGTGCAGCCAGACAGCAGGTAGGATGACTTCACGCACCGGGACATACAGCAGGACCACGGGCGAGACCGACGTCTCGGTGACTATCGGGCTGGACGGCACAGGGCAGGGGAACATCGCAACCGGCAACGGGATGCTGGACCACTTGCTCAACCAGCTCTCCCGCCACGGCCTGTTCGACCTCGATGTCAAGGCCTCCGGCGACAGCGCGCTGACCGGCTGGCACCACACGGTGGAGGACTGCGGCATTGCGCTCGGGCGCGCGTTCGCCGACGCCATCGGCAGCGGGGCTGGCATCCGGCGCATGGGCCACGCGGTCACGCCGTTGGACGAAACGCTCGCACGCGTCGCGCTGGACATCAGCGGGCGCGGCTATGCTGTTGTCGACCTCGGCGTCAGCGGCACGACCATCGCCGACCTGCCTGGCGACCTCGTGCGCCACTTCCTGGAGTCGTTCGCGGTCGAGGCGCGCATCACGCTGCACGTCCACGTCCTGCATGGCGTCAACGCCCACCACAAGGTCGAGGCGTCGTTCAAGGGACTCGCCAAAGCGCTTCGCGACGCCGTCGAGATCGACCCGCGTGCAGGGGATAGCACCCCGAGCACCAAGGGCGTCATTGGGTAACCGAAGGATGCACTTACGAACCGTCTTTTCTGTAGGGGCGGCTTCTCTGGGATAAGTGACTACGCCGGCTTGATGTCTGCCTCGTAGGCCTCGATAACCGGGTTCGCGAGGAGCTTGTCGCACATCTCATGCACCTCCAGATGGGCGGATGGTTTGTCCGGTGCCTCTACTTCCAACGTCAGCATCTTCCCGACGCGCACGTCGCGCACACCGTCGAAGCCAAGCGAGTGCAGGCTGCCGAGGACCGCGTTGCCCTGAGGGTCGTTCACCGCCGGTTTCAGCATCACCTGGATGCGTGCTGTGAACCGCATCACGCCCCGCTCCGCGACCCGCACGACTCGCCGGTGGACTCTGCGTCTAGCGTGTTCGCCCGGTGGTCGTCCACGAATTCGCGCATGGCGTCGGTCTCGCTGGGAGTGAGCGTGTCAATCCATCCCCACGCCGTGAGTGCTATCTCACCCTCATCGATGTCCGCGTGCGGCTGCAGCACGTAGCAGTCCGGGTACCCCGGAAGGGACTCGACGAAGGCCTGCAACTCAGTGCGCTGCGAGTCGCTGGCGAGGTTGTAGTTGAAGACGATGCCGCCGTTGCGCAGGTTTCGCACGACAGCCTCATTCGCTGCCTGCTCCTCGTGCACTCCCCACGCAGCGGCTTCGGCCCAACTGGGCCCGGACGTCGGCGGTGAAGTGTCGTAGTTGGCCGTCTCACCGGCTTCCAGCAGGTCTCCTTCTTGGATCGCGAGTTGCGTTCCGGCAACGCCGGGCGGCTCAGGCGCGGTGGGAGTGGGGTTGACGCCGAAGGAGGGCAGGGCGAGCCCCGTGATGAGCGCGAGCGCGATGATGAGACCGCCGGCCATGAAGAAACGCCGCCTGCGCGCGCGCTTCGCGGCGGAGCGCTGCCGGCGCTCCTGGCGCGCTATCGTTCGCCGTGAAGCCCTGCGTTCGAGCTGCGCTGGGGTCAGAGCTCCGTCTTCCCGCACGGCACGAGTAGATTGCGCGGCGGATTGCTGTTGGTTGTCGTCTGCCAAGAGGGGTGTCCTTCAGCCTTTGGTTGTGTTGCAGTGTCGCGTCAGGCGGTCTGGCCGGTCAGTTTCCGGTAGGCCTCCCAGTAGCGCTCCGTGGTCTTCTCCACGACCTCGTCCGGCAATGGAGGCGCAGGCGGTGTGCGGTCCCAGTCCTTCTGCGTGAGGAGCCAGTCGCGCACGAATTGCTTGTCGTAGTTGGGTTGCGACTTCCCGGGGTTCCAGCCCGAAGCGTCCCAGAACCGGCTCGAGTCCGGCGTCAGCACTTCGTCTATGAGGATGACCTCGCCGTCGCACATCCCGAATTCGAACTTTGTGTCCGCGATGATGATGCCGCGCTCGGCAGCTACGTCGTGGGCGTGCTGGAACACTGCGAACGAGAGGTCGCGTAGCGTCGTCGCCATCTCCGCGCCGACAAGAGAGGCCATCTCTTCGTCGTTGAGCGGCTCATCGTGGCCCACCTCCGCCTTGGTCGTGGGCGTGAACATGAGCTCAGGGAGCTTGCTCCCGTCCACGAGGCCGGGCGCCATCGGCACGCCGAACATCGTGCCCGTGGCGTTGTAGTCCACGAGCGCGGAGCCGGTCAGGTACGCCCGGACGACGCACTCGGCGTCGATACGCTCCGCCCGTTTCACCACCATCGCCTGCTGCGCGATCTCCGGCGCCAGGTCCTTCAGCAGCGGGTGCTCCGCAAGGTCGCCCAGGGCTTCCTTGTCTTCCGCAAGTGCGATGAAATGGTTCGGCACGATGTGGCGCGTCTGATCGAACCAGAACCGCGACATCAGCGACAGTACGCGGCCCTTGTCCGGGATGGCCGTGGGCAGCACGACGTCGAACGCCGAGATCCGGTCCGTGGCGACCATGAGCAGCAGGCCGTCGCCCAGGTCGTAGGTGTCGCGCACCTTGCCCCGGTAGAGGCGGTTGGGTAGTGGCGTGTCAAGCAGTGGCATGGTCTCTCTCCCGTGTGGAATTTGCGGCTACGCCAAGACCGGCGCGCTCGAACAGCGCATCCACGTTCGCCGTGTAGTAGCCGTAGTCGAAGAGTTCGGCGAGCTGGCCCGGATCGAGACGAGCCTGCACCTCGGGGTCGGACTTCACGAGTTCCCGGAAGTCCGCACCCTCGTCCCACGTCGTGGCCGCGTGACGCTGCATCATGCGGTAGGCGTCTTCCCGAGGCGTACCCGCCTCGATGAGCGCGAGCATGACGCGTTGGGAGAAGAGCAGGCCGTGAGTGGACTCGATGTTCGTCATCATGCGCTCCGGGAAGACGCTCATCCCGCGCACGATGCCGGTGAACAGGTCCAGGATGTAGTCGAGCGCCATGCAAGCGTCCGGCAGGATGATCCGCTCCGCCGAGGAGTGCGAGATATCGCGCTCGTGCCAGAGGGCAACGTTCTCCAGTGCGGTGAGGGCGTTGCCGCGGATGAGGCGTGCGAGCCCGCAGACGCGCTCGGAGAGGTCCGGATTGCGCTTGTGCGGCATC
>JAPOOH010000308.1 GCA_026713505.1 Chloroflexota bacterium
CAAGGGCTTCTATTTCAGGTCGGGCGGATACGAACCCGGCCCCCGGCTGGAAGACATGGCCCGCGACGGCGTTGTCGCCGAGGTCCTCTACCCCACGTTCGGCAAGGACATGTACGACACGGAGAGGCCGATAGAGGCCGCGGAGGCCTGCGCCCGCGTCTACAACGACTGGATGATCGAGTTCTGCCAGGAGTCCCCTGAGCGCCTCTGGGGCCAGCCGGAGATCCCTCTCTGGAACATAGACAACGCCATCCGGGAGTTGGAGCGCTGCCGGAACGCGGGCCTCGTCGGCGCGACGGTCTGGATGGTGCCACCTCCCGAGATTCCCTTCAGTTCCGACCACTACGAGCGGTTCTGGGCTGCGGCGCAGGACCTCGATGCTCCCGTGAGCATGCACATCAACACCGGGTTCAGCTCCTACGACGCCGGGGCCCGCGAAGCGGGCCGGGACCGCGACCACCTCGCGTCGCTCAAGCGCAGCGCCAGCGGCCACAAGCAGGTAACCGCCGAGACCCTGACGGACATCATCTGCTCAGGCGTGCTGGAGCGGCACCCGAACCTGAAGATCATCGTGGCCGAGGTGGAGGTGGGCTGGATCCCGTTCTGGCTGACGGAGATGGACAAGCGCTCCAGGCGTCAGTCGCTCCCGCTGAAGCCCAGCGAGTACTTCTACCGGCAGTGCTACTCCACCTTCACGGAAGACGAGGTGGGCGGCCGGTTGCTGGAGTGGTACGGCGCGGACAGCTTCATGTGGTCGACGGACTACCCCCACGTGGGCACGGGCAATATCTGGCTCTTCTCCGACGAGGTCATCGACCGGACGCTGGGCCATCTCCAACCGGCCACACAAGCGAAGGTGCTGGCCGAGAACGTCGCCCGGCTGTACGGCAAGCCCATCCCGGCGCCGATGCCGGAGCCGCCGATCGACTCCGCGCTCGAGGAGTGGCGCAAGGGCCGTACGCTTGCCTCCGTGTGAGGCAAGGGCTGAGGCTGGCCAGACTGCAGGACCACCGGGCGGGCTTGCCCCTGGAAACTTGCCCTTGATGGAGGGTAGGCGTATTCTCCCTCACATTCACAAGCATGCGCGGAGGCGCACGGGCACCGACAGGCCCGGCCCCGCTCTCGCGCATACCCAGAGGAAGTTCGGCGACACACCGCAGATGACGGCGGGAGGAACACGATGAAGAGAGTCAACGTTACCGCTTGGCTGATAGTGGCATCCATCCTCGTGGGGCTTGCCGCAGCCTGTGGGGGAGATGACCCCACTCCCACGTCGGCTCCCGCTACCCCTACCCCGACTTCAGGACCCGCGGAGGTCCCTGCCCAGCCGACTCCTACTCCCGATCCGTTCGCCGCGGAGTGGCAGGAGTTGATCGAGGCGGCACAGGCAGAGGGCCAGCTCGTCATCGCGCTCAGCGGTTCGGACTCCCTGACGGGCCGGTTCGCCTTCGAGGCCTTCGAGGACCAGTTCGACATTGAAGTTGTTACGAGCAGCGGGAGCGGAGCCGACAATGCCAACCGCATCCTCGCCGAGCGTTCACGGGGCGCCTACACCGTGGACCTCACTACCGTGAGCGGCGGCTCGATGGAGCGCCTGCGGGAAGCGGGGGTCTATGTACCCGTGGAGCCCCTGCTGATCCACCCGGAGGTGCTCGACCGCTCCACCGGTTGGTACTTCGAGAACGTGCTCTGGTCCGACTCTGAAAGCACGTATGTCATGTCGGACTCTCTCAGCGTGGGGGCCATCGGCAGCATCTGGTACAACACCGAGAACGTCACGGAGGAAGAGCTGGAGCTCATCGACGACTACCACGACCTGCTGCGCCCCGAGTTCAAGGGCCGCATGGCCATGCGTGCGATGAACAACCCCGGCAGCAAGTCCGTCATCGCGAGGCTGTGGCTCGCTCCCGGACTGGGTCCGGACTTCCTCGAGGCCCTGCACCGCGAGACGGACATGGACCTGGTCGGGGCGGAGGCGGACAGGGAACTGGCGGAAGGCGTTGCCAACGGCAAGTGGGACTTCGGTCTCTTCGGCGGCGGCCGCGACTTCAGGGCGCTCCAGAACCTGCAGCTCCCCGTCAGGGAGCTCACACTCACGAAGACCATCGGCGCGTTGTCCACAGAGATCAGCGGCGGGATCGGCGTGGTGGACCAGGCTCCAAACCCGAAGGCCGCCCAGCTGTTCGTCAACTGGTGGTACTCCAGGGAAGGCCAGACCGCGGACGTCGAGAGCACCTCCTCCTTCGGGCCTCTCGGCGCCGTCTCCCTGCGCTCCGACGTGACGCTGGGCACATTCCCTGATCACCTCCAGGAGACGCTCCAGAACGTGCCGAAGTGGAGGGCCGAGGGCACGATCGACCAGTTCCTGGTCGTCTACGAGCTCAACGACGAGTGGTTCCAGGTCCGCGAGAGCACCGAAGTGTTCTTCAACGACCTCTACAAGGAGCTCGGCTACGACGCCTGGGTGAACTACAACCTGCCGTAGTGAGCATGAGGGCCGTTCCTGAGGACCCCATGCGGGTCCTCGGGAACGGCGTCAATCCCGCACTGGAGATTTGATTGGCCGCCATACCGATCCGGTCAGGCGTCCCGGGCTGGTTGGTTTCTCGACTGCGGTCGGAGACCGGCACTGTGGTTATGGCCGTCACCATCCTGGTGCTCGGCTTCTACCTCATGTTCCCCGTCATCCTCCTGCTCGTCCTGAGCTTCAACGTCGCGGACGATTTCCTCGTCCCGCCCATCGTGTGGGGCTTCGACAACTGGACCGAGTCGTTCCGAGACCCCCGCATCTTCGAGGCGATCCGGAACACGTTCGTCCTCTGGTTCCTCAACTTCATCTTCAGCTTCCCCCTGGCGATCGCCATCTCGCTGGTCCTCGCCCGCACGCACATCCCCTGGACCCACGGGCTCGAGTACCTGTTCTGGATCTCCTTCGTCTTCCCCAGCCTCGCGAACACCGTCGGTTGGATCATGCTGCTCGACCCGGACATCGGCATAATCAACACGGCGCTGGAGCTGCTCCCGTTCATCGAGGATGGCCCGTTCAACATCTTCAGCTTCTGGGGGATCGTCTGGACCAAGCTCCAGTCCGACAGCGTCTCCTACTTCGTCATCCTGCTCACGCCGGCGTTCCGGAACATGGACCAGGCGCTGGAAGAGGCGGCGCGCGTCGCTGGCGCGTCCAAGTTCGGGGCCATCTTCAAGGTGACGCTGCCGGTCATGATCTCCCCCGTGATCCTTGTGACCGCTCTCCAGTTGCTCCGCATCTTCAGCGGGTTCGAGACCGAATGGATACTGGGCGCAGGCTGGGGCTTCTTCGTCTACTCCACCCTCATCTACAACCAGACCTCCCTGTTCATACCGCAGTACGGCAACGCCATCGTCCTCGCCAGCCTCACCATGGTCATCATCGCGTTCATCTTCCCGATGCAGCGCTGGGTCGTCAGCCGGCGGCACTACACCACGATCACCAGCCAGTTCAGGCCGGGCCTCATCGATATCGGGCGCTGGCGGTGGGTGGTCCTCGCCGCGATCATCCTGCTCATCTCCATGTTCACGGCCCTGCCCTTCTTCGTCATCATCGTGGGCAGCTTCATGTCGCGGGTGGGTTTCTTCGAGGCGGTCCCCCTGTGGACCACCAGGCACTGGGTGGACGTATTCAGCGACCCTCTCTTCCTGAGGGGACTGCGGACCACCACCGTCCTCGCGTTCAGCGCCGGGTTCGGCAGCCCTATCCTCTTCTCCCTCATCGCCTACATGATCGTCCGCACGCGGTGGCGGGGACGGCGCATCCTGGACGGCACGATCTGGGTATCGGCGGTCTTCCCCGGCATCATCTCCAGCCTGGGCCTGCTCCTGATGTTCCTCTCCGTCCCCGGGCTCCAGTTCCTGTACGGTTCCATCTGGGCACTGATCCTGGTGGTGCTCATAGCCGGGAATACCACCGGCACCAACATCTTCAAGGGCGTCATGGTGCAGCTTGGCAACGACGTGGAAGAAGCCGGACGCGTCGCAGGCGCCGGGTGGTTCAAGACCTACTTCAAGATTGTCATCCCCCTCCTCATGCCCACCATGGTCCTCATCGGCATGCTCAACTTCATCAGTGCGGCATCCACAACGTCGAGCATCATCCTCCTCGCGTCACGCGACACCGTGACGCTGTCCATCATCGGGTTGGAGTGGGCCTCTCCCTCCCTCGGCAGGACCGAGAATGCGGGGATCATCAGCCTGGTGATCATGATGTACACGCTGGTCCTGGCGCTCATCGGGCGCCACTACGCTCTGAAACTGGGCCTGCGGCAGGACATGAAGATCGCGCGCAGGTTCGGCGTAACAGAGTCGTCATCCACGCCTGCGCCGTCAACCGTGCCCGGTCGGAACGCCTAGGAGGTCATCGTGACAACCACTGCCCACGCGTCAGCCTTGTCAAAGGAACCCCTCTTCACTAGACTCGCCGAGAATCTCATCGAGCGTCGTCGGCGCCCTTCTCGTGTCTCGCCTGCCCTCAGGGTGTCCCAGGGCCCGTCCATTCCCAGGTTGGAGGTCGTCGGATGATCACTTCAAAGCGCACCGTACTGGTACTGTTCCCAGCCATCCTCATGCTCCTGCTGGCCGCGTGCCAGGCCGACCCCACTGCAACCCCGGTCCCAACGGCCACTCCCGTGCCGGCCCCAACCGCGACGCCGACTCCAGCGCCTCCGACCCCCACCCCCACGCCGGACCCTGCCGCGGGAGCGCTCGTCATCGAATCGATCGTGTTCGAAGATGAGCACATCGTCCTCACGATGGGGCCCGAGGCAGGCGGCGGGCTCGATGCCGGGGCAGTGGTCCGTTCGAAGGAAGGCGACGGATGGGTGATCTGGCTCGACCCCGGCGACA
>JAPOOH010000577.1 GCA_026713505.1 Chloroflexota bacterium
GCCTTGAAATTCGGGTCATCAATAATGGCTTCCAGCCGATGGCCGGCGCTCCGGTCGGAAATTGGTTTGGCTTCCCACCGAAAACCACCGGGCGGCCCGTTATTGATTAGCCAATGGGTATTCATGGAAATGTCTCCTGTTGGGTAGCATTAGCTAAGAATGAGATAATTAATTCTATATAATAGTCAATAAGAAATTAACATTCTATACAAGAGATAACAATACCCTCTTCCACCATCGCGTCGGCCGCAGTGTGCTCGTCCTTGACCGCGGCGTGCCCGGGGGCGTCGACTACGCTGAAGCGATTGCGACTTCCGGGCGAATGAGGGCCGCCCGCTGCCGACGCAAGGAGGGGCCGAACTGAGCAGCGAAACCGGGTGCGCCCGGCACGCTCAAGAGGAGAACGGATTGACGATGACCAGGCCGCCGATCTGCTGGCCTGCCTGGAGGTCTTCCGTCAACAGGGTTCCGCACCGGGCCTGCAGAGCCGAGGCGACAATCAGCGAATCGTTCGGAAATAATGAAAAAAGTCCGCATTTGGGCTTGACCACGGGGAAAATGTGCTAGAATGAGGCATGAGGAAGCGGCGTTCGCGGAGCCTGTTCCTCCTTTATTTCGCGCCGGCGCGAAAAAAAACCGAAGAAACGCACGGGAAGGGTGCGCCCTGCGTCCGCCTCGCGCGCGGGCAATCAGATGCCGTAATGGGGCTCGGCGGCGCTTGGCAGGGGTGGAGCTTTTGGCGATAACGGCGAATCAGGTGTCGTTGCCCTTACACGCTTGGCGTGTGCACGGGGTCTTGCCGCAAGGCGCGCCCCAAATCCTGAAGAGGAAAGGGCAACGACATGGAAGTCTATATCGGTCTGGATGTATCGCTGGCAAGCACGGCGGTCTGCGTTCTCGGCGAGAAGGGAAAGATGGTGACGGAGGCGCGGGTCGCGAGCGCTCCCGAGGCGCTGGTTTCGTTCCTGCGCGAGCTGCCATACGGGATCGTCGCGATCGGTCTGGAAGCCGGCCCGCTGTCGCAATGGCTGCACAAGGGTCTGACGGAGGCCGGCTTCGAGGCCGTGCTGATGGAGACGCGGCGAGTGAAGGCGGCGCTGAAGGCGATGCCGATCAAGACGGACCGCCGGGATGCCGAGGGTATCGCGCGGCTTTTGCAGATGGGCTGGTTCCGCCCGGTGCACTGCAAGACGGTCTCGTCGCAGGAGATGCGCGCGCTGCTGAGTTCGCGCAAGTCGGTGAAGGATGTGCTCATCAAGATCGAGCTCTCGCTGCGCGGGGTGCTGCGCAACTTCGGCCTGAAGCTGGGTCCGGTGTCCAAGGGCCGCTGGGAGGCCCGTGTCCGGGAGTTGATCGCAGGCAACGCGGTGCTCGAGGCCGCCGCCGAACCGATCCTGCGCGCGCGGGCGGGTCTGCGCCGCGAGCTGGCCGGTCTGGAGAGGCTGGTCCGCCATCTGGCCATCGACGACCCGGTCTGCCGCCTGTTGATGACCATGCCGGGCGTCGGCCCTGTGATTGCGCTGACCTTCAAGTCGGCCATCGACCGTCCCGGTCGGTTCCGCAGATCGAAGGATGTCGGCCCCTGGGTAGGACTGACGCCGGGACGGGACCAGTCCGGCGAGAGGGATATCGTTGGCGCGATTACCAAGGCCGGCGATGCCGGTCTGCGTATGGCGCTCTACCAGGCGGCCACGGTGATGCTGAACCGCGCGGGGCCGAACTGGCTGAAGGCCTGGGGGCTGCGTCTGGCGAAGCACAGGGGGAAGAAGCGCGCAACCGTTGCGCTCGCCCGGCGCATCGGCGTCGTTCTTCACCGCATGTGGCGCGATGGCACGGCGTTCCGCTTCACGCGCGAGGCGGCGATGGCGCTTCGCACGGCTTAGACGTGGCTACCCCACCGGCAATCAACAACAGGAGGAACGTGGCACGCCCGTAAGGTGGCGATCCACCGGTGTCCCCCCGCCGGGACGCGGGTCCCGATGATGCGCGTCGCGCGCCTTGTCGCCGAAACGCCTTGTTGCGTTCGAGCACGCCTTATCAGATCGGCACTCGGGAACCGCACTGGACCAGGCATGAAGTTGGCGGCCGCCGCGCCGACCACGGACGGAAGCGAGAGCCTGGCGGCGGACACCGATAGGGAGAGCACCCGACGGGTGTGCGATCCGGACCGACAACAACAACCAGGCCTCGCCGCTGCGGTTCAAGCCCCCAGCGAACAGGCTTCCCCGATCGACCTTCAGGTCCGCGTGCCGGAAATCGGATCGCGGCGTTCGTCGTTGAAAAAACCACTTGACGGGAAACCCCCCATTACGGAAGGCGCGCGAACCGCGCCGGCGCCAACGGGCGCCCGCGCCCGCGCGCGATACGCGCGAAACAGGGTCCGCTTGCCGGGCGAGCCGGCGGCGGGGAGAACGAAA
>JAPOOH010000309.1 GCA_026713505.1 Chloroflexota bacterium
CGTCCGCTGGTTCGGTCTCCTCGTCCGTCCCCGCCGCAGCGCCTTCTGCCGGTTTCGGCCGCTCCATCGCCTCGGTCAGGAGTTGGGCGACCTCCGCGCGCCCCGCATCCAGCGTCGCCTGCTCGTACGATAGGCCGAGCAGGCCCACGTAGTACGCCGTCGTCCGAGCGTCGGCAAGGCTGCTGTGGATCGGAAGGGCGCCGTTCGGGTGCCTGGCGTGGGGGTCCGCGCCGCGCTCCAGCAACAGCCGCACGACTTCCGCCCGGCCCATGAACGCTGCCGAGTGCAACGCCGTGCTCCCGTCTCCGTTGAGCGTGTGCACGCCCGCGCCGCTGTCGAGCAGCCACTCCGCCGCGTCCACGTGCCCGTGCAACGCCGTCCAGCCCAGCGGTGTCGTTCCCAGGGCCGGATCGGGAACGTCCAGCGGCGCGCCCTCTGCCGCGTGGCGCTCCAGCGCGGCGACGTCGCCCCGCGACGCTGCCTTCCACACGTTGTCCTCCGGCATGGCCTCCGCTTCGGCGACGGGGCTGTCGTCGTCAGCCTTGGAGGCGCTCTCCGCATAACCCCACGCAACCCAGATCAGGGGGACCACCGTGAACACGGCGATCACCAGCGGCAACAGGACCCGCCGCGCCCGGTGGGTTACCAGTGCCTGCAGCCCACGCTGCCGCCACAGCATCGCCGTGAAGAACCCGCTCATCAGGAAGAAGACCGGCATCCGGAAGCCGTGGATGGCCGTCACCAGGATGGCGTATGGCGTTCCGTCGCCCTCGACCGACGCATCGCTGACCACCCACGCGCCGGGGATGAACGCGAGCGCCCCGTGCAGCACGATGCCCAGCAGCATCGCGAACGCCCGCAGCGCGTCCAGATCGTGTCGCCGCTCGATGCTGCCGGTTGCCTGCTCAGCGTTCGTCATGTCCCGTCCACCTCGTCCCGCGCATTCTAGTAGACGCAAACCTTGTTTGTGGTGCGGAAAGACAGCCCGTTCCCGGCGAGTCCGGCGAGCCGCTCTGCAGGACTGCCCGATGTCATCGACACGTCATTGAAACCGACCTAAACGTCACTCCTGTGTAATCAGCTGGATGGCCTGTCCGGTTTGTCGCGGCCTTGATGGTGTTGCCCGTCTTGAAAGAAACAGGCCTGCATGGAATTCCCGACCGCACTCGCTGGAACGAGGAACCTGACCACGCACCAGAACGTCCTCACGCACCGCCCCTGCCTGCTGGTCCGCTTGTGACACGCGCCCCTTCCGCAACCGCCCCCTGACCGCGTACGCTGGTCGGTGGCGGCATGGTGGCGTCCATGCGCCCGCTCGGTACCGGGTGGACTCATAGGAGTGAAATGGCTCACTTTGGCTCAAAATGGCGCACAATTTTCCAGGTAGAACGACGGGGTCCGCGCGCTTCACGCCTGCGCGCGGAACAGAGAGGAATGGCGCAGGGTGACAGCGTCGGCCACGAGCGGCCCGAGCGGCGCCTCGGCGGCACTCGGCATGACGGAACAGGGCTGCGAGGTTCCTGCCTGCGCAGGAACGACGGAGCCCGCTCATGGTGAGCCTGTCGAACCCCCACCACTTGCCACCCCAATCGCCCCTCCATACACTTGCGCCTGCCCCTTGTCCCTCGGACAACTCCCGCACCGGAGAGGCGCGACATGACGATGCAACGCCACGAGACCATCACCAAACCCTCCACCCCGCGCGACGACCCCAACCTCGCCGATTACGCGGCCACGCGGGCGTCGTTCGACTGGGCCGACGTCGAGAAGGAGATCGACTTCCTCCCCGGCGGCGGGCTCAACCTCGCCTACGAGGCCATTGACCGCCACGTCGTCCACGGCAATGGCGACAAGGCCGCCATACTCTGGGAGGGCAAGAACGGCGAGAAGGAGACCTACACCTACGACGACATGCGCCGGGAGACCAACAAGTTCGCCAACGTCCTCGGTGCGCTCGGCGTCGAGAAGGGCACGCGCGTCTTCACCTTCATGGAGCGTATACCGGAGATCTACTTCACCGTCTTCGGAACGCTCAAGGCCGGCTGCGTCATCGGCCCGCTCTTCTCCGCCTTCGGCCCCGACCCCGTGCGCGACCGCATGGAGGACAGCGGCGCGAAGGTGCTCGTCACCCAGCCGGAGCTCCGCAAGAAGATCGCGGCGATCCTGCCGCAACTCCCCGACCTGCAGCACATCATCGTCGTCAACAAGAACGGACGCTCGGCCGAACCGCTCGCCGAGGGCGACCTCGACTACGACGTCCTGATGAACGAGGCGTCGGACGATTTCGGCCCAATCGCGACGACGCGCGACGACTACTCCATCATGCACTACACGTCCGGCACGACCGGCAAGCCGAAAGGCGCCGTCCACCGCCACAACGCCGTCATCCAGCACTACCTCACCGGCAAGTGGTGCCTGGACCTCCACCCGGACGACGTCTACTGGTGCACCGCCGACCCTGGATGGGTCACCGGCACGTCCTACGGCATGTCTGCCCCGTGGACGAACGGCGTCACGCAGGTCATCTACGAGGGCGGGTTCAGCGCCCGCAAGTGGTACCAGATACTGGAGGACTACAAGGTCACTGTCTGGTACTCCGCGCCGACGGCCATCCGCATGCTCATGAAGTCCGGCGTCGAGCTCCCCAGGACTTTCGACCTCTCCACCCTCCGCTTCGCCGCGTCCGTCGGCGAGCCGCTCAACCCGGAGGCCGTCGAGTGGGGCGTCGAGGCGATCGGCATGCCGTTCCACGACAACTGGTGGCAGACCGAGACCGGCGGCATCATGATCGCCAACTACGCCTGCATGGACATCCGCCCCGGCTCCATGGGCAGGCCGCTCCCCGGCATCAACCCCGGCATCATCGACGCGGAGGGCAACGAGAAGCCGGACGGGCAGGAGGGCAACCTCGCCGTCCGCACGCCCTGGCCCTCCATGTTC
>JAPOOH010000310.1 GCA_026713505.1 Chloroflexota bacterium
AAAGCCATGCCGGAGGGACCGTCAAGCTCGCCATCGCCAGAGCCCTTTGCGCCCCACTTGCCCAGCCACTCGCCGTCGCGGTCGAACATGGAGATGCGGTTCAGCCATTCGTCGGCCACGTAGACGTCGCCCTTGCTGTTAATGGCCACGGAGGTGGGCCAGATGAGGGAGCCGTCGTCTTCGTTCTCTTCGGTCTCGCCGGCAGTGTGAACGCCGCGGGCGAACTCACCCACGTAGTCTTCATCCACTGTGCAGATGGTGATGCGCTTGCCGTCGGGGCGGTATTCGTAGGAGCGGTTGACGACATACATGGTGTCGTCTTCGCCCAGGGCCACGGCGACGGGGTTACGGAAGCCGGGGCCGGAGAACTCCCCGCGCCCGATGGTGTGGCTGTATTGGAAAGTGATGCCGATAGTCTGCGTTGCCATCGTTACCTCGCTAAATTCGAGTGTCGCCCGATTGCCTTTCACGGTGATTCTATCCCGCCCTGACCCTCCCACCCTGGGGGGAGAGTCAGGTAGAAGGAGGGTTCACCAGGGCATTCAGGCGGCGATGAAGTCCATCTGCTCGAAGTTTCCGCCGACGATCGGCTTGGCATCCAGGCCCATCCACTGTTCCAGCAACGTGGAGTAGAGACCCCGGAAGTCGTTGTTGAAGTGCAGGTCGCCCTCCAGCAGCTTGTCGGCTGCCAGGGAGGGATACTCCCCGTACAGGCCGCCCTTCACACGGTCGCCAACAACGAAGGCAACGCCTCCGGAGCCATGGTCAGTGCCGGATCCGTTGTCGTGGACGCGGCGACCAAACTCGGTGAAGACCAACAGGACCACGTTGTCGCTGGCTGACTTTTCGCTCAAGTCCTGGTAGAAGGTCGAAATGGCGCGCGAGGTGTCGGTCCACAGCTTGGAGTGAGCGCTGAGCTCGCCAGCATGGGTGTCGAAGCTGTTGTATGGAGCGGTGGTGTAGAGGAAGCGGGTGCCCAGGTTGGCCAGGTGCACCATGGCGATGTTCCTCATGTATTGGGCAACGGTGTCGTTCCCGTATTCCAAGGTGGAGTCGTACATGCCGGGAGCGGTTGCAAGGATGTCGGCGCCCTTGAGCGCATCCATGCCGGTATGGGACAGGTAGTCAACCACTGCCCCGCGGCCGACGGCCGGGGAGTACATTCGGGAGAAGAGGTCCAGCGCCTCGTCGCGCTCCTCTTCTTCTATGCCGGTGAGCACGCCGTAGGTCTCGAGGTTGCCGACTGAGGCAACGGGGACCTGCGGAGCCGCCATAGAGCGGGGCAGGCCGCGACCGAAGTTCACGCCAGTAAGCACATTCTCGGCCTGGGGATCGATGTCGCGGATGGCTCGTCCAATCCAGCCCTCGAGTCCGACCTTGTCCGGTTCGCAGGTGTGCCAGATGTCCATGGAGCGGAAGTGGGAGCGATTGGGGTTGGGATAGCCGATGCCCTGGAGCACTGCCACTTTGCCCTGGTCGTACAAGTCCTTCAGCGGGCCCATGGCGGGGTTGAGGCCCACGTAGTCGTTGAGCTGGAGGACCTGCTCTTCGGAGACGCGAACCGTGGGGCGGTTGTCAGCATAGAGCGGGTCGCCATAGGGAATGAGGGTGTTCACTGCGTCGTTGCCGCCGGAAAGCTGCAGGACCACCAGAACCGGGTCTTTCTTGGTTGAAGTCATCGTGTGGCCACTCCTTCTTGGGTGTCTTGTAGCCGTGTT
>JAPOOH010000311.1 GCA_026713505.1 Chloroflexota bacterium
CCCGCCGTACCACGACAGCGAGTACATCGTGTCGCATGAGGCGGCGCATACGTACTGGCCGTTCTGGCCGAGGTGGATCGCGGAAGGCGCCGCCACCTTCATGGACCTGTACTACCAGAGCACGAGGGCCGGCCGGCCGCTGCCGGCGCCGCGCATGTGCGCCAGCTTCGACAACATCGGGAGGCTCGAGGCCGCGGGGGTGTCGTCCAATCACCCCTGCAACTACAGCCTGGGCTCCGGGCTGTTCCTGGACCTCTACGGCACGATGGGCCACGACCCGTTCAGGGAGGCGTTCGGCCGGCTGTACACCTGGCTGAGCGACGATGCGCTCTTCGCGCGGTGCGGACGCTCCGAAGGAAAGGGCGAGTGTTACGTCAGGGCCGCGTTCGTGGAATACATGCCGGAGCAGGCAGCCGTCACCGAGGAGATCATCAACCGGCATTTCCACGGTGCGCCGTGATGCGGTGCGCGCCTCACGCACGCCATGGCGTGCGGTATGGCTCTACACGCTCCACACTGTAGATGAGACCACTGGCATTGAGGTGCACCCGGGCCGCCCGAAGAAGGGTCTAGCGATGCCAAGACGCCTTCTCTTCCCCCAGGCACGCCTTGACTTCCTCTGCGGCCTGGGTTGTCTACGCACGGCTCCCCTACGGCAGGCCGAACTCGTCCCAGCGGGCCGCGACGCCGTCCATGATGTGGCGGCTCACCTTGTTCACCGGCCGGAAGTTCTCCCCCTTGAACTTCATCGTCGCGTCGATGCCCATGCCCCGGCTCGGTTGAATGAAGTCGACTTCCCCTCGCACGCGTGGCGTGGGCGGGAACACCCTGCCGGGGAAGACGTCGTTGTCTACGTCCGCCGCCGACACCACGCGCCACATGACCTCCTCCCAGTCCCGAACGTTGCAGTCATCGTCCACGACGATGATCCAGCGCCACGCCTCGGCGTCCCAGATCGCCTCCATGATCTCGCGCGGCTCTTCGCTGCTCTGGATGTCGGCTGACACGATGAGCATGCCGTGGCGCCCTACCTCCGGGAAGTACACCTCACGGATGTTCGTCTTGCCCGTTCGTTGGACGAGGCGCGACTGCATCGAGCCCGAGCGCAACAGCTGGCGCGGGTAGTCCTCGACGCGCTGGCAGATGAGGCCGTATGTGAGCGGGTCCCGCCGGTGCGTGATCGCCCTGACCTTGATGACGAAGGCGGACTTGTTCTGCCCGTAGAAGCCGGTGGACTCGCCGTGCGGCCCCTCCTCGGTGCGCTCGTATGGCAGCACCTCGCCCTCGATCACGACCTCGGCGTCAGCGGGTACCAGCAGGTCGCTCGTCTCGCACTGCACCAGCTTCGTCGCCTCGCCCCGCCAACCGCCCGCAGCCTCATACTCCATGGAGCCTTCCAACTCGCCGCTGTCGGGCCGGACGGGGCTGCCCGCCGAAAGCGTCACGAGCGGGTCCGTCCCCATCACGATTGCGATCGGCGTCGGGCGCCCCTCCGCCTCGTTGCTGAGGATGTGGTCACCGCCGCCCGGGCCCGTCGACGACTCGCGTCCCCGGATGCCGCCGGAGAGGCTGAGCGTCTGCTTGTCCTTGATCATCGCCCGGTACAACCCGATGTTCAGGATGCCGGTGATGGGGTCGCGGGTCACCACGCCCGCGGTCGTCGCGAGGTACTGCCCGCCGTCGTGCTCGTGCCAGAGAGGCGTGGGGATGAAGTTAAGGTCGATGTCGTCGCCACTGACGATAACCTCCTTGCACGGCCCGGAGTCCACCTGGACCGACGGCAGGCGATGGTTCATGCCATCGACGACGCGCTCGTGGATCTTCGCCTCGTCCGGCTCCGTGCCGAACGCGAGCGCCACCTGTTCGATGGTGGAGAGCAGGTTCACGACCATCGGTTTGTCCGGGTAACCCTTCACGTTGTCGAAGATGATTGTGGGGCCCTGGCGCTCCAGCGAGCGCGCGGTGATCGCGCCGAGCTCGAGGACGGGGTCGACTTCCGCCGTGACGTGGTGCACCAGTCCCTTCTCGTCGAGCAGCCGTATGAAGTCCCGCATGTCCGTGTAGGGGACTCGCCGTCTTTCCAGGGTCATCGTGCACCTCCGCGAGGCATCGTGGTTCGGCGGAGACCGTATCGCCGCGGGGCCTACGGGTCAACGCGGGCTCCCTCACCCACCCCACCGCTCCCCCGGGGCGGCGCCTTCCTCCCTGGCAGGGGAAGGGGCCGCCTGGTCCCCTCTTCCCCTGCCAGGGAGGAATAGACAATCCCGCACCGCATCTCCCCGCGGTGATGCAAAAACCTGGAACGAGGGAGAGAACCAAGCGGCTCACCGCGAGGTCACGTCGCGGTATACTGCGCCCGACGGAGACCGCAGGCAGGCCGGATGCCCTGAGGGGGCCTTCATGCTGAGCGTGGAAGAGAACGCACTGCTGACCGACATCTCGCCGGGGACGCCGATGGGGAACCTGATGCGACGCTACTGGATCCCCGTGATGCTGTCCGAGGAGCTCGCCGAACCCGACGGCGACCCCATGCGCGTCCGCCTCCTCTGCGAGGACCTGGTCATCTTCCGCGACACGATGGGACGCGTGGGCCTGCTGCCGGAGCGCTGCCCCCACCGCCGCGCCTCGCTTTACCTGGGACGCAACGAGGAGGGCGGCCTCCGCTGCATCTACCACGGCTGGAAGTACGACGTTACGGGCCGCTGCATCGACATGCCGAACGAGCCGCCCGAGAGCTCGTTCAAGGAGAAGATCAGGCCATCCGGTTACCCGTGCCAGGAGGCAGCGGGCATGATCTGGACGTACATGGGCCCGCGCGCCGAGCCACCGCCGCTCCCCCACTTCGAATGGATGGACGTGCCGGAGGAGCAGCGCCAGATGTCGTCATTCCTCCGCGAGTGCAACTGGATGCAGGCGCTGGAAGGCGACATCGACACGACCCACTCCGGATTCCTCCACGGCGTGCTCGAACGCACCACGGACGCCGTCAACACCTGGCGGAGAGAGCACCCTCCCCGCCTCGACGTGGTCTCCACGCGCTACGGCGTCATGTACGGCGGGCGCTACGGCGACATCGAGGCGGAGCAGTCCGGCCTGGACGCGCCGACGACCTACTGGCGCGTGAGCAACTTCCTCTTCCCGTTCTACACATTCTTCCCCAGCCGTCCGACCGGCCTCGTGCCCGGCCACATCTGGGTGCCGCTGGACAACCACAACACGATGGTGTGGGCGCTGGGATGGAACCCTGTGAGGCCGCTCGAGCAGAGCGGAACGTGGCGCGGGGCCAGCGGCGCGTTGGTCGGCGAGTTCGACCCTCCGACGGCAGACGGCATGGGCCGGTGGCGCCCCAGGGCCAAGTGGAGCAACGACTACCTGCAGGACCGCGGCCTGCAGCGGACCGCGAGCTTCTCCGGCATCCCCACCATTCCCCTGCAGGACCAGGCCGTCACGGAGACGATGGGCTCCATCACCGACCGCTCCAACGAACACCTCGGCACCTCCGACGCCGCGATCATCCGGACGCGCAAGCATCTCCTCAACGCGGCGAAGGCGCTGCGTGACGACGACGTCGAGCCGCCCTGCGTCGACACGCCTGAGTGGTACCTCATACGCTCCGCGTCGGGAACGGTCCCGAAGGACGCCGACTGGATCGAAGTGCTCGGCGACTGGATGGACGCGCGCACGCTGGATATCCCCGGCGTGGGGCTGCCGACGCCGGTGTAGGAGACTGCAAGGTCCGAGGGACTCGACAGACTCACTGCGAACGAACGCGCTGCCCATCCCGAGGCGGCGCGTTCCCGTCTCGCCGGCATAGCGAGAGAATGACGTGCCGTCCGGATGGACAGTTCATGCCGATGGAGGCCGGCCTGTGGATATCTTGATACGGCCCGAGACACCTGCCGATCTCCCCGCGGTTCGGGAGGTTATCGACCTTGCCTTCCCGGACAAGGACGTGGCCGGATTGGCGGAAGCGTTGCGGGGGTCCGCAGAGTACATCCCTGAGTTGGCCCTGGTGGCACTGTGCGATGGGGCTGTGATCGGCCACATCATGTTCACCACTTCCTACATCGACGACGGGGATGAGTCCATTCCCGCCCTGACGCTGGGGCCGCTGGCGGTGCAACCCGTAAGGCAGCGGCAGGGAGTGGGGTCCCAACTGGTCGAACATGGCCTCTCGGCCAGCCGGCGGCTGGGACATCGAATCGTCGTGCTCATTGGTCATCCGACGTACTACCCACGCTTCGGGTTCGTGCAAGCCGGGCCGCTTGGCATCGAGGTGCCACTCGCCATGTCCGAAGAGGGCCAGATGGTCCTGGCGCTTACGCCGGGAGCCCTGGACGGCGTGCGGGGCCTGGTGCGGTTCTCGCCGGTTGTCTACGACGCCTGACCTCCCTGGCATCGCACAGCGCGGAAGCGTCCGGCGCGGTTCGACGGCCTTGCCCGCAGACGATCTGCGCTACCGAACTGCGCGCACTTCAAGTTTGACGCCCTCATGGCGTTGCATCTCGCTGATGACCTCGAACAGGTTGCGAGCGTGGGGGTTCCCTGCGGGGCCGAACATACGCATGAGGCTCTTGGACGGTTTGTTCGTGAGCGAGCCGAGCTCCTCGAACCCGATCGTGGCATTGACGTAGTCGCGCAGCAGCACCTTGCCGGTGTCGATGTCGGCGGACAGCAGGCATTCGATGCCCTCTTTCAGCAGCCCCTCACGGAAGGCAGGGTCACGACGCGCGCGGGCCTGCACCATCTCTTTGAAGTCACGCGTGAGTGGCACCTCTACACCTCCTGCCGCTTGCGTCGTTTGTACTCTTCCCACAGATTATACGGAGGCCGACCCTGATGAGCGTGTCGGACCACCAAGCCCGGGCACGGTATACTGCCCGCGACGGAAGCCGGGAGTGGGCACGCCCGGACCGACAACAGCGACATTCCTGCAGAGGTGTGCGGATGGGCTCAGTCTTCGATGCGTGGCGGGAGCAGATAGAGGCGCACGAGCGCGACGGCGCGGCGCTGGGCGGAGGCGGGCACGGTCATGGACACGGGCACGGCCACGGGCATGGCCGCAGTCGCTTCGGGTACGCCAACAGGCCGATCGACCCGTTCCGCACCGACGACCCGGTGTTGAACGCTCTCTATGACGCGCTGGGGCCGGATGCCGAGATCCTCGACGTTGGCGGGGGCGCGGGCCGTTTCGCGCTGCCGCTGGCGACGCGGGCCAGGCGCGTCACAGTCGTCGAGCCCTCTGCGGACTCGGTCGAGATACTGCGATCGCGCGCGTCGGAGGCGGGCATCGCCAATATCACCGTGATCAACGAGCCGTGGGAGGACGCGGAGGCGCCCCAGGCGGACATGGTGCTCTGCTCGCTGGTGCTGCACCACGTGGCGGACGCCGTCCCCTTCGTGACAAAGATGCAGGAGTACGCCAGGGACCGCGTCGTGCTGGTTGAGATGATGGAGACGCCGGGCGCGCTGGAAGTGCCCTTCTTCGAGCGGGTCTACGGCTCAGCCCCGACGCCGCTGCCCGGACTTCCGAGCGTGCTGGACCTGTTGTGGGCGATGGACATCTACCCCGACGTGACGATGCTCAGCTCCGAGGCCGCAGTCCTGGACCAGGACCGCGACGCGTCGCTCGGGCAG
>JAPOOH010000312.1 GCA_026713505.1 Chloroflexota bacterium
CGAACCCCCAGATCGGAAGGTCGGCAAGGTTGTCCGTCTTCTCGATGACCTTCGCCTTGGAGCGGAGCTTCGCAGTGGGCTGAGTGCCGTCTACCCAGATATATTCCGCACGTATCATTGCAGTAACCCTCCTCTTCTCTCTTGCTTCCGTTGTTGTCGTTCCACCGGGCGTGTTCGAAATGGCGCCCGCTACTCTTCCGAGATCTCGATGGTGTGGATGGCGTCGCCAGGAGCGGCCCCCGGCTGGGGGTCGCGGATGCTGATGGACATCAGCACGTCCAGTCCTCCGGTCACCTGGCCGAACACGGCGTGGCGGTTGTCCAGGTGCGGAGTGGGGACGTGGGTGATGAAGAACTGGCTGCCGTTCGTGTTCGGCCCGGCGTTGGCCATGGAGAGGATGCCGGGCTTGTCGTGCTTCAGGCTGGCGTGGAACTCGTCCGCGAAGCGGTATCCGGGGCCGCCCCTGCCCGTTCCGGTGGGGTCGCCGCCCTGCGCCATGAAGTCCGGAATGACCCGGTGAAAGGTCGTGTCGTCGTAGAAGCCCTCGCGGGCGAGGAAGACGAAGTTGTTGACGGTGTTGGGGACCTTGTCGGCGAAGAGTTCGATGACGATGTCGCCCTTCTCGGTCTTGAAAGTTGCGGTGTAGCTCTTCTCCGGGTCGATGGTCAGGGCTGGTGGTGCGTCGTACTGTTGCGGCATCTGTGCTCCGTTTCTCGAGTCTGACACGGTGGGAGTCGGCGTGGGAAGCGAGGGTTCCTCCGCGCTGCATCCGGGCAGGAAAGCGGTCAGTGCAACCAGCGGAAGAATTATAGGAATGAGGTGTCTTCTCATCTCGGGCGGCACACTCACCAAGCATCCCAACGTGCGGCTTTAACAGAAGCCTATGCGCTGGGAAGTGGCAAGGCAAGCATGAGAACGGGGCATGGAGGAAGGCGTAACAGAATCGTAACGTCGTCCCGTCCGTTCCGGCGCGGATGCACCGGCGGTTGTCATTGCGAGCGAAGCGCGGCGGAGCCGGGGAATCTCTCGGAAGGCCCCTGGTTGTACGCTGGCGCGCCCGGAGAGGTTTCGGCTCAACTCAGCATCACAGGAAGCGGCGCGCGGCGCGCGTCAGCCGAGGCGGTAGAAGGCTGCGGCAGTACCGCCGAGCACCTCGGCAAGCTGGGCGTCGGTCATGGGGCCCGCCGCTTCTATCGCCGCATCCAACACCTGCTCATACGACGCGACAGAGACGTGGTTCGGCCAGTCGCTGCCGAACATCATGCGGCGGTAGCCGAAGAGGCGCACCATGGGTTCCACGAACAGTCGGAGGTGCGCCGCGCTCCATGGTTCCGTGTCCAGCGTCACCAGACCGCTCACCTTCACCCAGACGTTGGGGCACGGCGCAAGGTTGAGCATGTGGACGCCCCACGGCTCCCGTTCGCTCCGCGCGATGAAGGGCGAGCCGATGTGAGCGACCGCGATCCGGAGGTCCGGGACGGCCTCCGCCAGGTCCCGCACCGAGGAGACCTGCCGGGGCTCGACGATCACGTCCAGGCTCAAGCCTCGTTGCGCAACTTCGCGGAGGCCCTTGAGCACCGCGGGCTGGGTGAGCCAGTGGTTGTCCGGTTCCTTGCAGGCCGGAAGGCAGAGGCCCCTGAGCTTCCGATTGCGCTCCAGCTGCCGGAGCGTCTTGCCGAGACCGCGGGAGGTCACGTCCGCCCAGACGGCGGCGGCGGCGACCAGCGGATCGCTGTCCGCCGCATCGAGCGCGGCGTCCGTGGCCACGGCGGACGGTTCCGGCTGCACGAGAACGGTACGTTGGACGCCCCTGGCGGCGAGCAGCACGGCGAAATCATCGGCGGTTTCGGGCGCGGCGGGGAGCCGGTGCGCGTCTACGATGGGGGGGAGGTCCATGGTCTCGTTCCGGTACAGGTAGTGGTTCGGAAGCACTCTGGAAGGCGCGCCCTATCCTATCACGAGGCCTCAGGGGCCGGGCCACGCCAATGAGCAGGCGCATCCATGAGGCTTCTCCGGCCTCGGGCGGCAACTGTGATCGACATTCCTCGGTGAGCCCCTCCGAACGCGCTGCGGCATGCTTCTCCGTCATGGAGGCACGATAAACCCCGTTGCAACCTGTGCCGTTCCGTGGCAGCGAATGCAGCGTCCGCACCGGGAATAGTCTTGTCGAATCATGCGCTCTGGTGTTTGTTTACCCGATGCATGATGCGACAACTCAGTTGTTTGACTTAAGCACGGAAACGGGGGCTGGACTTGACGGATTCGGCCCGGTATGCTGTGCACTCAAAGGGCAGCTGATCGGTCCGGCTGCCACAGACAGGAGGTAAGTGGGATGCCCACTTTCGACATCGTTTCTATAGGAGAAGCCCGCGCAAACAGCGCAACGGGTAAGCGCGCGGAACTGCTGAAGGAATACATCGGCTACATCCAGCGCGTCGCTCCCGGCGAGGCCGGCCGTCTGGTGGCTGGCGAGGGCGAGACGACGCAGGCGATCAAGCGGAGGCTCGGCGCGGCAGCCCAGGCGCTCGGCAAGAGTCTGGACTCGAAAAGCGCCGGTAGCACGGTCTACTTCTGGAGTTCGGAAGGCCGACGCAGGGGTCGCCCCCGGAAGAACCCCATTCCTGAATAACCCCCTCCCCTTCGGCGCCCCTTTTCTGCATAACGTGACGACCCGCATCCGTACGGATCGGGCCGTCACGTTATGCGGTGTTTAACGCAGGCGTAGGGACGGTGCGCAGACGCGGGATTTACGCCTCGCTGTGCGTGTTTATCGCCCCCGCACAAGACTGCGGGCAACGCGCGTCCCCTCTCCTGTCAGGGCGAACGTTAACCCCGCGCGCGCCGGACTGCTGGTACGATAGGGGTACAGGCGGTCGTGCCGCCCACGCAACACACCGGACCGACAGGAGATGCAGTGCGCGTAGCCGTAGCAGCCGACCACGCCGGGTTCGCACTGAAGAACGACGTTGCCGCGATGCTCAGCGGCTGGGGCCACGACGTGCACGACCTCGGCGCGCACGAGTTCGATGCGAACGACGACTACCCGGACTTCGCCGCGCTCGCCGCGCGGGCCGTCGCCGGCGGCGAAGCGGAGCGCGGCGTGATCGTCTGTGGGAGTGGCGTCGGCGCGAGCATCGCGGCGAACAAGGTGCCGGGCATCCGCGCAGCCATGTGCCACGACACCTACTCGGCGCACCAGGGCGTGGAGCACGACGACATGAACGTGCTCTGCATCGGTGGCCGCGTCATCGGCCCGGAGACGGCCCGCGAGGTCATAGCGGCGTTCCTCGGGGCGTCGTTCACCGGCGAGGAGCGCCACGTACGCAGGTTGGAGAAGGTGAAGGCGCTGGAGCGGCAGGCTGCAGCGGCTACGTGAACTCACACGCGAGTTCACGCGTGAACAGAGGAGGCAGCACGATGGAGAACACGATCCGCCGGAACCTTGCGCTTGGTCAGTCCACCTGGGTGGACTACATCCGCCGCGATATGCTGGCGAACGGCGAGCTGGAGCGGCTCGTGGAGGACGGCGTCACCGGTCTCACCTCCAACCCCACGATATTCGAGAAGGCCATCTCCGGTAGCCCGGACTACGACGCCGCGCTCGAGGCGCTATCGGCCGAGGGGAAGCCGCCCACGGAGATATTCGAGTCGCTCGCAGCGGAGGACATCCGCGCTGCCGCACAGGCGCTGCGCTCCGTCTACGACGCTTCCGGCGGGCGCGACGGCTTCGTATCGATCGAGGTCGCCCCTACCCCCGCCTACGACCCGGAGGGCACAGTCCGCGACCCACGCCCGCTGGGGGCAGCCGTGGGCGAACCGAACGTGATGATCAAGGTGCCCGGGACCCCGGAAGGGTTGCCCGCCATCACGCAGCTCATCGGCGAGGGCGTAAACGTGAATGTCACGCTCATCTTCGCACTCGACGCCTACCGGCGGGGGATGGACGCCCACATCCCCCGCCCGCCGGCGCTCCCCCCCAGACGCGGGGCCCGCGCTGCGCGCCGCCCCGCGGGGGGCGGCTTTTCTTGC
>JAPOOH010000529.1 GCA_026713505.1 Chloroflexota bacterium
AATCGGCTACAACACAGACGAAGAAGAGATACGCTATCGAATAGCTGAAG
Source organism: Chloroflexota bacterium (assembly GCA_026713505.1). Taxonomy (GTDB): domain Bacteria; phylum Chloroflexota; class Dehalococcoidia; order Lucifugimonadales; family Australimonadaceae; genus Bin16. The sequence goes on from JAPOOH010000529.1 coordinate 51, forward strand.
CCTGTGGTCTTGTACAGAAACAAGGAGACACGACATGACACTAGAAGAATTTTATGACGCCCTAGCTGAGACTACGGAGCGTCTTATCTGGGCCGTGCATCCGCAGAACGGATTTCTACGATCAATACGCCGTCAAGACTATCGGCAGGTTCAGGGGCCTAACGTGTATTGTCCTATATCGGCAGTGTGCGATTACTACCCCTCTGTGATGCGACCCGAGGACTATGCGTTAGAGTGGTTAGGCTTAGAGAAATCAGATACGAAAGCTGTTGTGCTTGCGGCGGATAATAATCAGTTAGCGAACAGTGTGGTGCGGGAACGTCTGTTGCTAGCGACTAATCCCATACGATTCGAGATACGGGGTTAGACATGAGTGACTATGAAGCAATAATCGATGAGTGGGGCGACGAGGCTGAAGAGACGTGTCGCAGATTGATCGGAGCATGGACTAGTGGCGGTTATCCTCAACGAAAGGAGTTAGGTCATGTTCTCCGTCTAAGCACGTTCATCGAAGAACTACAGAGACGCAGAAAGGAAAACAAGGAGACTGAAAATGAATGATAGTATACCTGTACTTGTCATCGCCAAGCAGCGTAAAACAGTAAGCGAGTCTAAGGACACGGAGCGCATTACGATTTATGATGTGCATAATTTGCTTATGGAGAATAACAGTGTCTATGATACATCCGATGTTAATAGAGCCGTACAGACTGTGGTGGATGATTTGAGTTATAACTTAAGGAAACATTTTCAGAACGGCGAGAACATTAGTACAGGACTACAAGGTGCATCTATGCGGTTATGGCAGAGATACGCTTTCGCAGAACCGCTGTATGAGCATAATAAACATATCGATGTGATTTTCGAGTACGCTACCACTAATGGATGGAAATTGACCGCGCAAGCGCCGTGGTCCGAGATAGATGTTCGAATCGACCGTAGTGGTTTGTCCAGTGAGTAAAGATAACGACAGAATACGAGTGCTACTCGTAGAGACGCAGGACGAAGAGTGTTCTTATGTAGCAGTAGCCATTGAAGTTGACGCAGAGGCGTACGGAGAGACGCGAGAAGAGGCGTTAAAGAGTCTTGATGTGAAGGTAGGGGAGAAGATACACACGGCCCTAGAGCAAGGTACGGGCGCTCTGCACGACCTTATTGAGCGCCCCATAGACGGACAGAACGATCTGTCGCATCATTTTCGCTATTCTATGTACGTCACGTCCTACCCACTTAGTTCATTTAAACAACATGTAGGAAGATGGAACGTAGAGGTGACATCTCCGTGGTGGTATATGGACGTGCGGCGACTTCCTGATTCGGACGCCAGAAAGCTTTTTGGAGGTGATAAGTGGGCCAACGAGCTAAGACCCTCCACGACAGTCCGTGGAAAGGGGTTATAGTCATAACCGGAGGCGGCTCCAGATTCTTATCGGAGATATTAAGTACTCCGGGCGCTTCCCGCACTGTGCTTCAAGCGGAGATACCGTATTCTAAAGAGAGTATGGAGGACATGCTTGGGTATCAGCCCGAGAAAGCGTGCTCGGTGGAAACCGCGAAGATATTGTCCGATCACGCCTTCTGGCACGCTATCGAGCTACAGGGCGATGCGTCAGACAGGAACATCATATTCGGCCTGTCCTGTACAGCGGCCCTAGCTACAGACCGCAGGCGACGAGGGGAGGATCGCATATGCGTCGGTCTCCGCACAGTGAACATGAACTACGCCGGGGAGTATAAGCCTTTTGACGGCTATATGACGACTCGCGATCTTCAAGAGGGTAAAGTCACAGAGGTGATATGGAGCGTGCTGTATCCTTTGCTCATTAACGGTGAAACTGCTGAGACGTTGCAATCCGGCACATAGGTGTGGTATAATATGCACATAGAAAGTCCATCAGGCGATATTACCCCCGTAGATCACATTCAGTGGTGCGGATACGGGGATAGTCGAGTCGTGGCGCTTGTCATAGACGATGAGCATTCATTTCTACTTCGTCTATCGGACGATGACAAAATTTACATACGTGAGGTATTCAAAGATTTTTATGACCAATAGTTATTACATGCAGGTAGTGGATG
>JAPOOH010000509.1 GCA_026713505.1 Chloroflexota bacterium
CTCAAGCGGTGCCGGGGGCCGCCTGTGAACGGTCACAGGCAACCCCCGGCAAGCAACTGCACATATTCGACATGACATCACGAAGGTGCTCACCATGAACGAACAGGACCCGACCGTCAATCTCCGCCCCAGGAAGCGCGGCCGCAGAAACGCGGCTGCGCCATCGGGGCCGCAGCCCGCCTGGCCGGACGATCCGGAGAGCGTGGACGCCGCCGAAGTGGACTTCGAGGGCCTGGCCCACGTGCTGGCCAACACCTGCCGATGGGGCGGGCGCACGCGCCGCTTCCTCTCGCTCGCCCAGCACGCCCTGACGGCGTCCGGAGAGATCGAGACGCTCGACGGCATCGCCGGTGAGGACCGCCGCGCGCTGGCACTTCATGCGCTGCTGATGCCCGCCCGCGCCGCCTGGCTGGGCGAGGGAGAAGGGGAACATCAGGAGTCCGCCCGGGCTGCAGCGCGTACAAGGGCGCTCGGTGCGGCCATCGACCGGGCCGTGCGCGAGGCCGCCGGCCTCGGCCCGGAGTTGCCGGAAGACCATGCGGAAGTGCTCCGCTTCGTCGCCCGCATGACGGACGCCGCGGAGCGCCGCGACCTCGGCGTGAGCGCGGGTGGCTTCCCCTTCCCGCCGCTGCGCCGCACCATTCGGCCGCTCGCGCCCGAGGCGGCAGCGGAGCGCTGGCTTGCCCGGTTCAGGGAACTCCACGCAGGCTGCGGCAATGACGGCAACGGCGCGCCGGCTGCTGCCGGCGCGGAGGGCTCGTCATGACGGGCGCAGGCGGCGACACCGGACGCGGCCTCCGGGTCGCCGGCCGGGGGGTCCGGACATGGCTCAGGCTCGGGGTGCGGTTCGCCACAGTCGTCGTCCTCGCGGGCCTGGCCGGCGCAATCTGGCAGGCCTTCGTCGGGACCGACGAACACGATCGGCACCTCGTGCGTGCCCATCTTCTCTCCGAGGCCATGCTCACGCTCAACTTGGACCCGCACCGGGAAATGACCATCAGCCACCCGGACGGCACCGTCCATGTCGACAGCATCGGCCGGATCGCGGCATTCGAGCCCTACCGCTGGCTGCGCGCCCGTGTGGCGGACGCCGTCCTGGATACCGCCCTGCGCGGCGGCGGCATCGGCGCGGGCCTCGCAGTCGCCGCCCTCTTCGGGCTGCGCCTGCTGGGACGAAGGCTCGGGCGGGGCCGCCGCCTGCGCGGCGGCGAGCTGGTGAGCCACGGAATGCTCGCCCGCCGCACGCTGCCTTGGTGGCAATGGCTGCGGCTGCGGATCAGCGGCGCCGCAGCCAGCCCCTACCGCATCGCCCGTATCCCCTGGCCGAAGGGCGCCGAGACCCGGCACACGATCGTCTCCGGAACCACGGGTTCGGGAAAGACCGTGCTCATCGCGGACCTCGTCGAGCAGATACGCGCCAGGGGCGAGCGCTGCATCGTCTACGACAAGATGGGCTCGTACACCGAGACCTTCTTCGACGAGCGTCGCGACGTCCTCCTCAACCCCCTCGACAGGCGC
>JAPOOH010000313.1 GCA_026713505.1 Chloroflexota bacterium
CCTGTCTCGGTAGAGCACGAGGTCCTCGCCGAGCAGCCGTACCGGCTTGGTGGGGCGTTCGTCGAGCTCCGCGGTTGCGGCGATGGGGTGCCAGTAGCGGCGCATGAGCTCGCCCATGGGCGTGCCTGCGCTGACCTGTGTGAGTTCCTGGTTGGCCTTGACGCTGAGCATACGTGCATTCTCCTGCGTGCGCGTTGTTATGCGTGGCGTAAGAGTAGGGCGCGGCGCGTGCGCGGGTCAAGCGCGGAGCATGGCTCTGTAGCGCTGTGTTCGCTACTTCGGAGAACGGGAAGGGGCAGCCGTTGCGGGCGTCTTCTGGTGCGCCTCGAGCATGGGCCGGAGGATTTCGGCTGCATGTTCGAGAGTGAAGCCGACCACGTTGCCCTCCGCGTCGAAGTCAACGATAACACCGGCTGCAATCTCCTCCGCCTCCTTTGCGGGCTTGCCCGTCCAGAGGGAGAGCATGTCGGATTCTTTGAAGTAGTTGACCTCTGTTTTCATGGCCTTCCCCACTCCTTCAGCTTACCGCGATCGAAGAAGCGGTTCAGCAGCTTGCCGTCTTCCACGATTACCCTGAGCCATTTGTCGGCCTCTAGGATATAGCCATAGTACCGCAGGCGGCCATCACTCTGGCCTTCTACGTGGTATGGGTCCTCCAGTACCCTGGCAACCCATTCAGCCTCGACCTCAGGGTGCTTCCGGGTAGCCTCCTTGTAGTAAGGAATCTCCTCCACTCGCCCCTACCGCCCGAGCGTGGACTCCGCGCCGAGGTAGTCGACCCAGGTGCCCATGACCTCTTCGATCTGCGGAACCGCAGGGGTGTCACCGGCTTCGGGCCGGACGTAGCGCGCTTGCGCCCGCACGCCGAACTTCACCTTTTCCACCGGCGCGTGCAGCAGATCGAGCTCGCTCCCGCGGAAAACGTTCATCGGGTCGCCGCCGTCCTCCATCACCGCGATGTTCCGCTTCAACTGCTTGCGGAAGAGGATGATGCCGACGTCCGACTGCCCCAGCATCTCCAGATGACGCTTGGCTACGGGGCCCTGCGTCGCCCAGGCCATGTAGTCCTGGTTGAATGTCCAGTCGACGATGTAGCGGCCTTCGTCGTCCTTCAGCGGCACGTAGCGGTAGGGGATGACGTCCTGCTTCGGGGCTGCTGCGCCCGGCGCCGCGCGGTAGTTGTAGATGGAGACGTGCAGCGTGTTTGTGTCGTCCACGGGCACGCGGAACTGGAATGTGGCGCGCGCCTCGTTGCCGACGAGCAGGATGTTCGGGAAGAGGACGGGATGCCCCTCCGCCCACTCGTCGTCGGTCTCATCCTTCCCTTCGAGGAGGCGGCGCTTGATGATGCCGAACTCGAACTCGTCGAACCCGATCCTTTGGTGCCTGCGCGACGACCCCTGCTGCTGGGTGGCGATGCGGTCCGTGTTGCGGTATGCGCCCATGTAGGCGTGCAGCCACTCCACGTGGACGGGGTCCAGCGAGTTCTCCTGGCACTGGAGCCAGTTGCAGGGGATCTCCGTGATGGCGATGTCGCGGACGGCGTTCTCCCAGAGCAGGTGCTCCCAGCGGGGGACCAGCGGCGCTGGCTGCGGGCCCATGTACGCGAACACGAGGCCGGCCATCTCCTGTACGGGGTAGCCTGCGACCTTCACCTTCTCCTTGAAGCGTCCGTCGGGGTGGACGGTCTCCTCGAAGGGCTGCTCGATGCACTGGCCGGTCTCGTCCATCATCCAGCCGTGGTACATACAGCGGAGACCGTGCTCCTCCGGAATGCCG
>JAPOOH010000314.1 GCA_026713505.1 Chloroflexota bacterium
CCGGGGGCGGCAGGCGCCCCGCCCCGCCCGCCACGGCGACGCCATCATCGGCATCACCGACTCGCCGGTCCAGTACGCGGAGACCGTCGGCAAGGTGGACCTGGCCCGCGCCGTGGAAGGCCGCGATAAAGAACCGTTCCAGCGTGTCTACTACCTCACCGTCAACCTCGGCGCTGACCGTCAGGCCGCCGAGGCCGAGGCGCACGACTTTCTCATCAACTACTACAAGGTCGCCCACTGGGGCAGCTCCTGGGGACCGTGGGGAACGCCCGGCGAGGTCGCCCAGCGCATCCAGGAGTTCGCCGACGCGGGCGCTGACACGGTCATCGTGCGCTTCGCGTCGTGGGACCAGGCCAGGCAGTGGGAACGCTTCGAGCAGGACGTCTGGCCCGCGTTCGCGTAGTATCCCGCTGCCTGGTCCCTTTCCCCTTGATGGGGGACCGTTAGAGCCTGCCCCGCACTTGATGCGGGGACGGGGGTGGCCAGGCGGAGTGCGGCCGCTTAAGACTGACCACACAAGGTCTTACGAGTGAGGGAGACGAACCCATGGCCTGGAACGAACTGACTCCGATGGAGAGCTACGTTATCGAGCAGAAGGGGACCGAGCGCCCCTTCACCGGCGAGTACGACAACTTCTACCAGCCGGGGACGTACGTCTGCCGCCGCTGCGACGCCGAGCTCTACCGCTCAGTCGACAAGTTCGACGCCCACTGCGGCTGGCCGGCGTTCGACAAGGAGGTCGAGGGCGCGGTGACCCGCCTGCCGGACCCGGACGGTTTCCGGACGGAGATCGAGTGCGCCGCCTGCGGTGGACACCTCGGCCACGTTTTCATGGGCGAGGGCTTCACCCCCACGAACGCGCGTCACTGCGTGAATTCGCTCTCGATGCGGTTCGTCCCCGCAGAATGACCCCGCTTGCGCAGTGTCGTCGTTCCTGCCAAGGCAGGAACCTCGTTCCTTGTTCGTGGGTGGAGGAGACGCCCCGCAGGGGCAAAGGAGCCTTATGAAGATCGACGTCCACACGCACACCTACTTCCAGGACTTCGCCGACTACCTGGCGACGCGGAACGAGTTTCCCAACGTCGTCATCAGGGACGGCCAGCTCATCACCGCATGCTCGCCCGCATTCAGTATCGTTTCCCCGCCCGGACACCGCGAGGTCGAGGCCAAGCTCGCTGCGATGGAGAAGATGGGCGTTGACTTCTCCGTGCTCAGCCACGGCATACCCGGCCCAGAGCTTCTCGGCGGCGCGGAGGCCGACGACTGGGCCATCCGCATCAACGACTTCATCGCCCGCGTCGTCGAGCAGTACCCCGAGAGCTTCGCGGCGTGGGGCAGCCTCGGTTTCGGAGACCCTGACCGCACCATCGCCGAAGCCGAACGCTGCGTGAACGACCTCGGCTTCAAGGGCTTCCAGATCTTCTCGAACACTTTCGGCAAGCCGTTGGACTCCCCGGAGTTCATGCCCGTCTACCGCCGGATAGCCGCACTCGGCGTGCCGTTGAACATGCACCCCACCTCTCCCCTGAACACCACCGAACTGAACGGCGCCCTCATGCCCGGCATGGGCTTCATCTACGACACCACGCTCGCCACGGTGCGCCTCATACAGTCCGGCATCTTCGACGACGAGCCGGGCTTCGAGCTCATCGTCCCGCACGTCGGCGGCGTTCTGCCCTACCTGGGAGGACGCATCCGAGCGAACGTCCAGGGAACGGTCCGACCCGCGAGCGACTACTTCCCGCGCATCTACGTCGACACCGTTGCCCACGACGACGCGGCCCTCGCGCACTGCTACCGCGTCATCGGAGCTGACCGGATGCTCCTCGGAACGGACCCCCCGTTCGGTAACGGCCACCACATCGGCATGGTCGACCGCCTCGACTGCACGGAGGAAGAACGCGAGGCCATCTACCATGGCAACGCCGAACGCCTCCTCCGCCTTTAGTGCCTGATCCCCGCTCCCTGCAAGGTGAGAGGACGAGGGTGAGGGTACGGAGAGGGCGCGGTGTGGGTGGTTGACCCCTCTCCCGACCGCGGGAGAGGGCTGGGGTGAGGGGACCGGGTGGAGTGACGGTTAGCAGAACAGGGCAGGATGGGCTATCCAGGGGCCTCAAGGAGAAGAACGCATGACAACGACCGAAGTGAACACCCCGCTGAGCGGAGGCAGCAGGCCGAGCAGCGCGGTCTACGGCTCCGACTACATGGTGGAGGTCCTGCGTGCCCTCGGTGTGAAATACATCGCGCTCAACCCCGGCGCGAGCTACCGAGGCCTGCACGACTCCATCGTCAACTTCGGCGCCGGCGGCCCGGAGATGGTCCTCTGCACCCACGAGGAG
>JAPOOH010000315.1 GCA_026713505.1 Chloroflexota bacterium
AGCTCGACCAGCGCGACGTCGTTGCTATCGACGATGGACTGCATCAGCAGGGTGTTCGGGACGGACAGGAATAAGACGACGACACCGATGGCGATAAGGGCCCTCGCAGAGAGTTTGCGCAACGCGAGCAGGAAGACGGCCGCGATGGCGTAGGCGATCAGCACGTCGCCGTCCCACAGGAATGCATGGAGGATGCCGATGCCCAGGAGCAGGACGTTGCGCCACAGGTTCAGCAGGACGGGTCGGGTCTCCCGGCGTTCGGCCCGTTCGATGAACAGGAGTATCCCCGCGCCGAACAGCAGCGAGAAGATGCCCATGAACTTCTGGTCGATGAAGACCTCGCCGAACAGGCCGACGGCCCAGTCCAGCCAGGTCTCGGACCCACCGGCGTTGAGGTTCAGGTAGGGAGACGTACCCAGCTTGAAGGAGACGACATTCATCAGCACGATAACCAGCACGGCCACGCCTCGGAGGAGGTCCAAGCTCGTGATGCGGTCGGGGTCCGCCACAGGGCCGGAGCCGTTCTCACCCTGCCTGGTGCCCGAACGCTGGTCGCCTGCCATCCCTGTCACGATCCCCTGCGCCTCTGACTGCCGCTGCGACCTACGTGTCTAGCAGGCTGGGCGCAATCAATTCATCGAGTGCCACGACGCGCGGGGTGAGCCCCTGCTCCGTTGAGTACGCGAGCGCCGTCTCCAGCGTGTGGCGGATCCCCGCGACACCGTACGGGAAGAGGGCCGTCTTCAGCGCGGCCCGCGAGGTCGATGGCAGCAGGCCGGCGTCGATGAAGGGCTGCGCCTGTTCCAGGGTCCGCGAGACCCATAGCTCTTTCGCCTTCACGAACGCGTCGTACAGGTTGCGGGCAGCCCACGGGTACTGCTCATAGAGCGAGCGCCGCATGATGACGACGTGGTTGATAGGGTAGATGCCCGTCCGGGCGTAGTAGCGCGCGGACTCAGCAAGCGGGTCCGGAAAGAGCGTCCGCACCTTGTCATGCGTCCGCAGGTCCAGGGTGCTCCGGTTGATGCCACCGCCTCCGTAGAAGTAGACGTAGATGGCATCGAGTTCGCCCTTTGCCATCATGCCCCCGAGGTTCTGGTCCCTTGCGGGGTCCATGTAGTGCAGGGTGACACCGGGCGGCGGCTCAAAGCCCGTCGCCCCGCCGTGACTCAGCTCCTGCGTACGCTCCATCCACCACTCCACGTCCGAGGGCGCCACTCCGTACTCGTGCTGAAAGAAGCCCCGCGCCCAGAGCGCCGCCGTCTGCTGGTACTCGTTGACCCCTACCCGCTTCCCCTTGAGGTCGGCAGGCGACTCGATGCCTGCGTCCGTGCGGATGAGCGCGCCGGTGCCGAAGAACGTCCGCGTGGTGCAGATCGGCAGCGTCACCCAGTCCCGGTTCCCTTGCGCCGTGATGATGGCGAGCGACGAGAGCGACATCTCCGAGACGTCGAACTCCTGGTGCGTAAGCTGCCTGTGGAACGTCTCCGCCGGGCCCGACGCCGTCGGGATGAGCTCGATGCCCTCCGGCTTGATCGTGCCGTCCATGATGGGGCGGCTGCGCGGGTTGGGCGCGAAGGCGAGGCTGAACGTCGGCCTGGTGGTCATGGGGCACTCCTTGCGTGAGACCTGGATCGGCGGAGAGGCTACGCCTCTCCGCCCTCCGCTGCACACACGAACGTCACCCAATCGTCGTCGTGGTGCTCCTCGATGAACGACAGGTCCGCGGCGGTGAACGCGTCCACCACCTGCTGACGACGCTCCTGCAGGATGCCTGCGGCGACGAGCCGACCGCCTGCGGCGAGAGCGCGCCGTAACTCCGGTGCGAGGTTCGCGAGCGCAACCGAGTTGACATTCGCAAGCAGCAGGTCCGCCCACGCCGCGGGAATCTTCTCGTTGGGAAGCGTTCCGGCGTAGAAGCGGATGCGCCCGGAGACGCCGTTTGAGCGCACGTTGGTGCGCCCTGCTTTGAGCGCGATACGGTCTATCTCGACGCCGAGGACGCGGGCCGCGCCCAGCTTCGCGGCGCCGATGCTGAGGATGCCGGAGCCGGAGCCCACGTCCAGCACGCTCAGACCGGGGCGCATCAGCCGTTCCATGCACTCCAGCGTGCGGTTGGTCGTCGGGTGGTGACCGGTGCCGAAGGCGAGGCCGGGGTCGATCTCGATGACGACGTCGTCCGGCCCCACATCCTCACGCAGCCATGGTGGCTGCACGAGCAACCGCCTGCCGATGCGGAGCGGCGTGAAGTGCGCCTTCCACGCGTCCTCCCACTCCCGCTCCTCTATGTCGCGCTCCTCCAGCTCCGGCAAGTCGGTCAGCTTGCCCACGAGCTGGATACCGATGTGGACGATCTCCCGGTTGCGCCGGTAGCCGGGCGTCTGCGGCATGTAGGTGCGCAGGACGGCGCTCTGACGCGGCGGCGCGGACTCGCCCTCATCCGGGTTCCAGCCGCCCGCTTCTTCGATGGCGACTCCGCCCTTCCCGTACCGACGGAAAAGCTCCGCCACGGGCTCAACGAATTCGAACGGCACGCGTATCTTCAGTTCAAGCCAGGGGTGAGTTGCCAAGTGTACGGACGCCTAATTCTTCTTGTCGAAAGAGCGCTGGAGTTCCTCCAGCAGCTTCTTCTGCTCCTTCGAGAGCTTGTCCGGAGTCGCCACGCGCACGGTGACGAGCTGGTCGCCGCGGCGACCCTCGCGCCCCAGATGCGGGATACCCCGGCCCTTCATCCGCAGGACCTCACCGGACTGCGTCCCGGCGGGCACCTTGATGTTGTCCATGCCGTCCAGCGTCGGCACCTCTATCTCCGCACCCAGTGCGGCGTGCGGGAAGGTCACGTTGAGGTCCAGCAGGACGTCTGCGCTGTTTTCGCGCCGCTTGAACCATCCGTGGGGCTGCACGTGCACGCCAACGATGAGGCTGCCGGGCGGGCCGCCGAACATCCCTGCGTGGCCCTGGCCGCGCAGCTCCAGCAACGCACCGTCGTACACGCCGGCAGGGACCGATACCTGCAGGCGATGCCTGGCACGCTTGTGACCGGCGCCCTTGCACTCCGAGCAGGGAGTCGTGATGCGCCGGCCTTCGCCGCCGCACACGTTGCACGCGGCCTCCGTGACGAACTGGCCGAACATGGAGCGTTGCATACGGCGGACGCGTCCGCTGCCGTTGCAGTTGCCGCAGGTCTCGGGCTGTGTACCCGGCTCTGCTCGCGAGCCGTTGCAAGTCGGGCACTGCTCGGTGCGACTGACGTCGACCTCGCGCTCGATGCCGAACGCAGCCTCTTCGAACGTGACGTTGACGGCGGCACGCACGTCGTCTCCCTGTCGCGGGGGCGTCCGCGACGCCGTGCCACTGCCGAAGAACGCATCGAAGATGTCGCCGAAGCCACCGAAGATGTCGAAACCCTCGAAGCCACCTGCGCCCTGTCCCGCGCCGTTACGGACTCCCGCGTGGCCGAACCGGTCGTACTGCTTGCGGCGCTCCGGGTCGCTCAGCACCTGGTACGCCTCGTTCACTTCCTTGAAGCGCTCCGAGGCGTCGCTCGCCTTGTTGCGGTCCGGGTGGTACTCCATCGCCTTCTGGCGGAAGGCCTTGCGGATGTCTTCCTCGGACGCCTGAGCACCGACGCCGAGCACGTCGTAGTAGTCGCGTTTCGTGGTCATGGGACGACGGCTATCCCTGCCACGGCTGCGAAGGCTCGAGCGCCTGCACGAGTTCGCTGAGGAAGGCGGCCAGGTAGCGAACGCTGGACATCGCTCGGGCGTAGTCCATGCGCGTCGGGCCCATCGCGCCGATGACGCCTGTCGCGCCGTCCGGCGCACCGTAGGTGGCGTAGACGACGCTGTACGGTCGCAGGTGCTCTTCGTGGCTCTCCTGGCCTATGACGACACGTACCTCAGCGGGACGCGGTGAGTCGTCGAATATCCGCGTGATCGAGTCGTCGTCGAGCACCTCGGCAGCATCGTGCGCGCTCTTGCCGGACTGGAACTCGGGCTGGCTCAGCATATGGCTCAGGCCGTTCAGGTACCGCTCCCGTGTCTCGCGCCGCTCCTCGTCGGAGAGGACACGGATCGTCTCCATGAGCGTGGCGATAATGACGTTTCCGCCGGAGAAGCCGGAGTCCCACAGTGTGCGCAATTCCGCGGCGCTCATACCGCCGATGAGCCGGTTCAGCCGGTTGGCGATCTGGGTAAGCTCGTCCTGCGTGGTGTCGGAGTCCAGGTGGATGATGCGCTGCCGCAACTGCGCGTCCTGCATCACGACCACGAGCAAGGCTTCACGGTCGTGCAGGTGCACGATCTGCAGCTGTTTCACCCGGGCGACGGCGCGCTTGACGGTGGTGGCGATCGCAAGGTTGTGGACCGCACTGGCGAGCACGCGGGCGGCGCTGCGCGCCCACGCAGCCGGGTCGGCCTCGTCGAAGTCGATGGCGTCGCGCACGCGCTCCTGGAAGTGACGGGGCAGCCGATTGCGCTGCCGGGCGCGCTCCACATAGAAGCGGTAACCGGGGTCGGACGGCACACCTCCAGCGGAGGTGTGGGGACGGGAGATGTAGCCCATCTCCTCCAGTTCCGCCATGTCGTTGCGGATAGTGGCCGGGCTGACGCGGAGCTCGTAGCGGCGGGCGAGTTGCTGCGACGAGACGGGCGCCGCCGTCTCGATGTAGTCGCTGACGATGATCTCCAGCAGTGCCTGCCTGCGCGTGTTGAGCGAGGGGGCTGCCGGATTAGCAGTCGGCTTGCTCAAGTGCTAACTCCTCCGAAGGAATGTAGCACCGGCACGGGTGCACGTCAACGCACTCGGCGGCTTGCGAGGTGCCGGCCATTCCGTTGACACGCTCCCAGCGCCACCATAGAGTGCGCGTAGCACGGTGAGGAGGCGCAGCGATGCCAATCGAAGTCTACGACACGAAAGCGTTCGGCCACGAGACGAAGAAGCGCACCGTGGTGCTGGACACGAACCGCTTCCACGCGTGGGTGCACTACTACAAGCCGGACCAGATGGACGAGATGCACTGCCACAACCAGGACCAGACGTTCCAGGTCATCGAGGGGGAGTTGACGATGAACTTCCCGGATGGCGGCAACGCGGTGCTGACCCCCGGCATGATGGCCACGATCACCGGCGGCTCCTTCTACCAGCTGCACAACACCGGCGGCGCGCCGCTCATCATGATCGGCACACGGTCCGGGGCGACGAAGGACACGGTGAAAGTGGAGCACGGCACCGGACGCATCATCAACGACCGCATCAACTACGCCGAGACGGCGAAGCGGTAGCGCTCACTCCTCGTAGCGTCTGAATACCAGGCAGGCGTTCTGTCCGCCGAAGCCAAAGCTGTTGGAGAGCACGGTCCGCACGTCGGCAGGACGTGCCTCGTTCGGCACATAGTCGAGGTCGCAGGCAGGGTCCGGGGTCGTGTAATTGATGGTGGGGTGAATGAGGCCGTGCGCGATGGTCTGTATACAGGCGATCGCCTCTATGCCCCCGGCGCCTCCCAGCGCGTGCCCGATCATCGATTTCGTTGAACTGATGGGGGTCTTGTACGCGGTGTCGCCGAACGCGCGTTTGATGGCGAGCGTCTCCGACGCATCGTTGAGCGGGGTGGAGGTCCCGTGGGCGTTTATGTAGTCGACCTCGTGCGGTCCGATGCCGGCATCCTCCAACGCCCATCGGATGGCGCGCGCCGCCCCCGCGCCGTCGTCGTCCGGCTGGAACTGGTGACCGGCGTCCGATGACACTCCGTAACCCAACACCTCCGCGACGATGGGCGCATCGCGCCTGAGCGCGTGCTCCAGCGATTCGATGACCAGGATGCCCGCGCCCTCCGCAGGGACGAAGCCGTCGCGGCCAGCGTCGAAGGGGCGGCTCGCGGCAGGAGGATCCTCGTTGCGTGTGCTGAGGGCCCGCATGACGCAGAAGCCCGCGAGCCCGAGCTGGCTGATGCCGGCCTCGGTACCGCCGGTGACCATCACGTCGGCGGCACCTCGCCGGATGGCCTCGGCAGCGTCGCCGATGGACTGCGTGGATGCGGCACAAGCGGTGACGATGGTGCTGCTGGGGCCGCGAGCGCCGACGTAGCGGCTGACATTCCCGGCGGCCATATTGGGCAGGATCATGGGGAAGAAGAACGGCGACATCCGCATACCCCCGCGCTCAACGAGGATGCGCATGCTTTCGTCTATCGTGGGGAACCCGCCGTTGCCATTGCCCAGGTAAACGCCCATGCGCTCGCTGTCCACGTTCTCGGCGGAAAGGTGGGCGCTGCGCATCGCCTCCCCGGTTGCGGCGATCGCAAGCTGAGAGAAGCGGGCGAGCCGGCGCGCTTCCCGTTTCTCTATGTATCGCTCCGGGTCGAACCCGGAGACCTCACCGGATATCCGGCAGGGGTAGTCCGTGGGGTCGGCGAGCGTCATCGGGCCGACGCCGGAGCGCCCAGCGGCCAGGCTGTCCCAGAAATCCGCCACGCTCTCGCCGAGCGGCGTCACCGCGCCCATGCCGGTGACCACAACTCGTTTGCGTCCGTTCGCTGTGACTTCGGCCATGCTCACACCCTCCCCAGGGCGGATGCCTGCGGGTCGAACTCAGGATAGTACTCCCCTTCGATTCCGAGGTTGTGCTGGAGCGCCTCGGCAACGGCGAAGAGCGAACCGGTGACGAGCACGACGTCACCGCTTCCTGCTGCTTCCATGGCTCGTTCGATGCCCTCGGCGACGCTACCTGCATTGTGTACGCTCGTTCCGAATCGCTCGAAATGCGAGGCAAGCATATCCGGGTGTGCAGCTCGCGGGTGCCGGGAGGCAACGGTCCAGACTTCGTCCGCGAAGGCCGCCGCTTCTTGTGCGAGCAGGTCTATCTGCTTGTCGCCGGACGCACCGAATACGAGATGGACGCGTGCTCCTGGGAGGTATGCACGCACGGTCTCGTGCAGCCTCGCCATGGAGTAGGGATTGTGCGCGCCATCCACGACCAGGTACGGGCCGGTGGCAAGCAGCTGGAACCGGCCGTCCCAGCGCACGGAGCCGAGGCCGGCCTCGATGGTGCCTCGCTCCAGGGGCAGCTGCACGCACTCAAGCGCGGCGACAGCCACTGCCGCATTCTCAGCCTGATGCGCTCCGAGCAGTGGCAGGCGTATGCGATAGCGGTCACGAGCAGTAGTTACGAGTACGGTCTGTCCGGAGAGGTCATGCTCTTCCTGAGCGTAGGTCACGTCTCGGCCCATCTCCGTGAGAGGCGCCCCCTTCAACTGCGCCCGCTTCCGGATCACGGCCATCGCGGACGGGTCCTGCGGTGCAGAGACAACCGGCTGCGGACCCTTGATGATGCCCGCCTTCTCTCCCGCTATCTCCGCGACCGTCGAACCGAGGATGGCCGTATGGTCGAGGCTGACGGAGGTGATCACCGCGACGTCCGATGCAATTACGTTGGTGGCGTCCAACCGTCCCCCGAGACCGACCTCCAGCACGACGGCCTCCGCCTGCTCGTGGCTGAAGACATCCAGCGCCATGGCGGTGAGGGCTTCGAAGGTCGACGGTGCGCCGATGGACCCTCCCTCCATGTCTTCAACGACAGGCCAGATGCGATCGACGGCAGCGGCAAAGGAATCCTCGCTGAGGGGGTAGCCGTTGAGGCGGATGCGCTCCCGGAACGAGTGCAGATGCGGAGAGGTATACAATCCGGTACGCAGGCCGTGCGTCCGGAGAACGCTGGCAATCATCGCGGAGACGCTGCCCTTCCCCTTGGTCCCGGCGACATGGATGAGCGGAGGGCCGCCATCGAAGAGCCTCATACGGCCCGCGAGTTCTCTCATGCGCTCCAGATCGTACTTGTAGGTGGGAGCGGCGGCTCCTCTCATGCGCTCGAAGTCGGCGAGGCTGAGGAGCCGATGGAGTGCCTTGTGGTAAGGAGTGTCCGAGGCGTGTTCGGGGTCGTGCGCAGGCATGGGAATCGTTCAGCGAGCGTAGCAGCGGCACGGCGGCGCAGTCAACGCGAGTGAGGTTGGGAAGCTCTGTCTCCTCGTAGGGAGGAGGCACGGCAGTGCACAGGATGCTGTATGCAAGCGGAGGGACGACGGAAAATCCTGCATATTTCAGGGTTGGGCTTGGGTGGGCGGTGTCCCTATAATGGCCGGACTTGTCCCGGAGTGTGCAGCGTGCCATTCACTCATCTTCACGTTCACTCAGAGTACAGCCTGCTCGACGGCCTGAGCCGGATCGCGGCGATGGTCAACCGCGCCAAGGAGTTGGGAATGACCGCCCTTGGCCTGACGGACCATGGTTCCATGTACGGGGTCGTCGACTTCTACTCGGCCTGCAAGGAGGCGGGCATCAAGCCCGTGATCGGCTGCGAGCTATACGTTGCGGGCGGCAAGCGTACGGAGCGCACCCTGGGCGCGAAGGGGCAGAACCACCACCTGACCGTCCTCGCGAAGAACAACGAAGGGTACCGGAACCTTATGAAGCTCTCCTCGCGGGCGCACCTGGAGGGCTTCTACTACAAGCCCCGCGCCGACCACGAGCTCCTGGAGGAGCATGCCGACGGCCTGATCGTCTTCTCCGGATGCCCCAGTTCCGAGATATCGGTGGCCCTCATAGAGGGCAACTACGAAGCAGCGAGGGAGTTGGCCAGGTGGCACAAGGACACCTTCCCGAACTTCTACCTGGAGATGCAACGGCACGAGAACCTGGATTTCCTGGTCCCGCTGAACAACGGTCTGCTGCGGTTGGGCGAGGAGCTGGACATCCCGCTCGTCGCGACGAACGACCTGCACTACGTGAATGAGGGCGACGCCGGCATTCACGATGTGCTGCTCTGCATCGGTACAAGCTCAAACGTCAAGGATGAGAACCGCTTTCAGTTCTCCGATTCGTCGTACTACCTGAAGGGGCACGAGGAGATGGCGGAGCTGTTCTCCGATCTGCCGGAGGCAGTGGCGAACACGCAGTCCATCGCCGACATGACGGACGTGGAGCTCGACTTCTCGACGCTGCGCCTGCCCCGCTACCGGACGCCTGAAAGCGAGGACGCAGACGGGTACCTGCGCAAGCTGTGCTGGCAAGGGTTCGGCGAGCGCTATCCGAACGGAGCAACCGACGCTGTGAAGCAGCGGCTCGAGTATGAGTTGGACGTCATTACCAAGACACAGTATCCCAACTACTTCCTGGTGGTCTGGGACATCGCGGACTTCGCCCGGCGAGAAGGGATCGTCTTCGGCGTGCGTGGCAGTGCGGCATCGTCGCTCGCACTCTACTGCCTGGGCGTCACCGAACTCGACCCGCTGGACTACGGCCTGGTGTTCGAGCGCTTCCTCAACATCGAGCGCAAAGAGATGCCGGACATCGACATGGACTTCCAGGACGACCGGCGCGAGGAGGCGATCCAGTACGTAACCGACAAGTACGGCCGCGACCACGTCGCGCAGATCATCACGTTCGGCACGCTCGGCGCGAAGGCCGCCATCCGGGACTCGGGCCGCGTGCTCGGCATGACGTACGCGGACGTCGACCGCGTCGCGCGGCTGGTTCCGCAGCGACTGGGAATGACGATAGACCTCGCCTTCGAACAATCGCCGGAGATGAAGGAGGCGTACGAGCAGGATGAAGAGCTCAGGAAGCTGATCGATACCGCGCGAAGCCTTGAAGGCGTGACGCGGAACGTGAGCACGCACGCAGCCGGAGTCGTCATCTCCGAGGACCCGTTAACCGACCACGTGCCGCTGCAGCGCCCAACGAAGGGCGGCGAGACCAGTGTGGCGATGACGCAGTACGCCATGGAGCCCGTCGCCAAACTGGGCCTGCTGAAGATGGACTTCCTGGGGCTCATCAACTACTCCATCCTGAGCAACACGATAGAGATGGTGCGGAGACGCAAAGGGGTGGAGGTGCGGCTGCAGGAGATATCGTTCGACGACCCCAGAACGTATGAGTTGCTGGGCAGTGGGGAGACTACCGCGCTGTTCCAGTTGGAGAGCCCTGGCATGCGGCGCTACATAAAGGAGTTGCGACCGGGCACTCTGGGGGAACTCGCTGCGATGATCGCGCTCTACCGTCCGGGGCCGATGGAACACATCGGGCGCTACATCGACTCGAAACATGGGCGCGCCCCGGCGAGTTATCCGCACGCCGACCTCGAAGAGATCCTCAACGAGACCTACGGCGTGATCGTCTACCAGGACCAGGTGTTGCACATCATGCGGCGATTCGCGGGCTACTCGCTCGGCGAAGCGGATGTCGTGCGTAAGGCGATGGGGAAGAAGATCGCCTCGTTGATGCAACAGGAACGCGACAGCTTCGTCGCAGGAGCGCGCGCGAAAGGGTACGACGAGCAATCCGCCGCCGCAGTGTTCGACCTCATCGAACCGTTCGCCGGGTATGCCTTCAACAAGGCTCACAGCGTGAGCTACGCCGTCGTTGCGTATTGGACGGCGTACTTCAAGGCGAACCACCCCGTCGAATTCATGACATGCGTGCTGAACGCGTACCAGGGGAATGACCGGATGGGTCCGGTCGTGGCGGAATGTGTGCGCCTGGGGATACCGGTGCTGCCTCCGGACGTGAACCGGAGCGGAGTGGACTTCAGCGTCGACTGGTCGGAGGACGGACGTGAAGCCGTGCGGTTCGGGCTCGCGTCGATCAAGAACATCGGCGCGTCCGCGGTGGAAGAGTTGGTGGCTGAACGCGAGGAGAGTGGGCCGTTCCAGTCTCTGGAGGAATTCTGCAGGCGGGCGGGGGCGGAAGCGGCCAACCGGCGGGTCGTCGAGAGCCTTGCGCGCGTAGGGGCGCTCGATGCTTTCGGGTCGCGAGGTCAACTCACCGCGAGTGCAGACCACATCGTGCATCTGATGCAGCGCGAGGCGCGACTGCGTGAGAGCGGGCAGTCCACGATGTTCGATATGTTCGGCGCTTCGGCGCCGACGCCGTTGGCTGAGATTGAGTTGCTGCCCGCGCGGGAGCCGACGGTCCGGGAGTTGGTCTCCTGGGAGCGCGAACTGATAGGCGTTGCGTTGGGCCGGCGCGTGCTGGACCCGGTGAACGCGCCAGCAGGAGCAGTGCTCTCCCGTGAGGAATTGGACGGGTATCCGGATGGAGACAAGGTGCTGCTGGCCGGAGAGGTAGCGTCCGTGCGGTTCACAACGGACAAGCAGGGCAGGCAGATCTGCTTCGTCGGCCTGGAGATATTCGACGGCTCAGTGCTGGACGTGGCTGTTTGGAGCCGTGTGGCCGAGAAGACGGCCGGGCTGTGGGTAGAGGGCAACCTCGTCCAGATAAAGGGAGTAGTGCGGCGGCGCGGCGACGAGACCTCGATACATTGTGACGAGGCGGTGGAGTTCGAGGTCGCGGATACGGAAGTTGAATCGCGGCCCGCCTCCTCGGCGGTGCCGGCTACGCCAAAGGTGGAGGAGTGGAAACCACCAGCAGAGGAGCGTGATGGCGCGCTGCAACCGCAGGCGGTCAACGGTTCCAAGTCGGTGTCACCGAATGGGGCTGCTGTCCCTGCGGGGGCGGTGACGATGGCGAGCGGGTCTGTCGCGGAACAGCGCAAGGTCCTCGTAAAGATGAAGGAGACGGACCAGCCCTCCGAGGACAACCGGAAGCTCAAGCAGGTGCTGCAAACGCTTCTGGACTATCCCGGTACGGACGAGGTGTACCTGCTGGTCGAGAGCCAGGGCGCCTTCTGGCGCATAGAGATGCCCCTCATCCGCACGCAGTTCTGCGACGAGCTTGCGATGCTGCTGAACGCAATGCTGGACGGCGGGTCGGCGGTCGAATTCGAGAGTTCAGCAGCCTGATCAGGCAACCGCCGCTTCCAGGTTCAGCAAACGCTGTTTCATATGGAGGCCCGGGCCGCCGAACCCATGCAGTCCGCCGTCTTTCCCGATCACACGATGGCACGGGATGACGATGGGGACACGGTTCCGCGCCATCGCCTGGCCTGCAGCACGGACCGCCCTGATGTTCCCAGCGGATGCCGCGAGCCATTCGTAGGTACGCGTCTCTCCGGAAGGGATGGAGCGGCACGCGTCCCATGCGCGTCTGAAGAACGGGGCCACACCCTCCAGGTCCAAGGGGACGTCCCATGTCTGAGCTTCGCCCCTGAGGTAGGCCTCGAGTCGAGCGCGATAAGCGGCGAAGGTGTCAGGAACGTATTCAGGGAGCGGAGCGCGCATGCTACGCTCCAGATCGTCCAGTGCTCGTTCGGGAGAGGGTTCCGGCAGAGTGGCGTAGCGTATACCCTTGTCCGATCCGGCTACGGCTACCCATCCCCAGCCGGTTTCGAATATGTCGTAGCATAGTCCCATCCGTTCGGCCTCCCGAATTGCAATCTTAGGGGCATTCTAGGGTATGGTATGGCGGTATGAACAGCCAGACGCAGCGTGATCCCGCACGTTGCGATTGAGCACCGGCGTAGACATTGGTACAGTTACGCAATGGGCCTCCAGAGGCTCGCGAATCCTGAAACAGGGGAGAAGAGATGGAGCTCAAGACCACACGAGAAGGCACGAATCTGATCGTGGACATGGAAGGCCGCGTGGACGGAACGAACGCGATGGACTTCCAGTCTGCCCTCGAGGGAGCCATCCAGCAGAGCGACCAGGGTGTCATCATGGATATGGGGCAGCTGCAGTACATCAGCAGTGCAGGGCTTCGAGTCATCCTTCTGGTAGCCAAGTCGCTTCAGAAGCAGAACGCCAAGCTGTTGGGCTGTGCTCTTTCCGAGTCCGTCCGGGAGATATTCGCGATCAGCGGATTCGACAAGATCGTGCCCGTGCACGACAGCCGCGCAGATGCGCTTAAGGCGCTCGAAGACTAAGCCCGCCTCGCCACGACCTATCCGCAGCATCCGATTGCTGAGTACAAGGGGCGAGGACTGATTGCTTCGGTTCGCCCCCGAGCAGGGACGTGAGGAACCGATGTCAGAATCAGAATCGGAATCGTACAAGATACTCGTCGTCGACGACGAACCTGATGTCGAGCCGCTGATGCTGCAGCGGATGCGGCGCCACATCAGGTCCGGGCGCTACTCGTTCGTCTTCGCGCAGAACGGCATCGAAGCGCTCGAGGTGCTGAACAACGATGCGGAGATCGACATGGTGGTCTCCGACATCAACATGCCCAGGATGGACGGCCTGACGCTGCTGTCCCAGATATCGGAACTGAACCCTGATCTCCGGGCTGTGATCGTCTCTGCGTACGGGGACATGAAGAATATCCGCACGGCGATGAACCGGGGCGCGTTCGACTTTGTCACCAAGCCGCTCGACTTCGATGACCTGCAGGTCACGATAGAGCGCACGCTGGAGAACATGAAGGCCTGGAAGGAAGCGCTCTCCTCCCGCGATAAGCTCGTGTCACTGCAACGAGAACTGGACGTAGCCAGCCAGATGCAGCAGTCGATCCTCCCGACACAGTTCCCTCGCGGCGACGGCTTCGAGACGTTCGGGAGCATGGAGCCTGCTCGGAACGTCGGCGGGGACTTCTTCGACGTGGTGTTGCTGGACGACGGTCAGATCGGTCTGGCCATTGCGGATGTGTCGGGCAAAGGCGTGCCGGCTGCGCTGTTCATGATGTCCAGCCGTACGTTGTTGAAAGGCTCCGCGATCGGCCTGACCGAACCCGGCAAAGTACTGCGGGAGGTAAACAATCTACTCGCTGAGGACAATGAGTCCGCGATGTTCGTCACGGTCTTGTACGCGGTGTACGACCCTGCTACCGGACATCTCTCATATGCCAACGGCGGCCACAACCTGCCTGTTATCTTCCACGGCGACGGAAGTTGCATCGTGCTCCCTTACACAGAGGGGCTCGCATTGGCCGTCCTGGCAGGGATGGAATTCGACACAGGCGAGGTCACGCTCGCACCGGGCGATACGCTGGTCCTTTACACGGACGGCGTCACGGAGGCGATGGACGCTGAGAATGTGGAATTCGGTATGGAGCGCCTGCAGGCTGTGTTCGCCAGTGGCGCGCCGGAGAGTGCGGAAGCGGCGAATGAGGCGGTGTTCGCGGCAGTCCGGGAGTTCGTGGCAGGAGCGCCCCAGTCAGACGACATCACTTGCCTGACGCTGCGTCGGATAGGAGCGTAGGCATGAGCAACGGACTGGCCCTGACGCTTGAGAACCGCCCGGAAGAGCTGGAGCGGTTGACCGCCGCGGTCGAGACGCTGGCGGAGCAGGACAACTGGCCGGCCGCGCTCACGTTCAAGGTGAATCTCGTGCTGGAAGAGTTGGTGCTCAATGTCATCAACTACGCCTATGAAGAGAGCGGCCACCACGTGGATGTGAGCCTTGTCTGCAACGAAGAAGACCTCGTGATTGAGATTACCGACCAGGGGATACCCTTCGACCCACTCCACGACGCGCCTGCACCGGATATGGAATCGCCCATGGAAGAGCGCAGTATAGGAGGGTTGGGGGTCTACCTCGTGCGTTCAATGACCTCGGACATGCAGTACCGGCGGGAGGAGGGCAAGAACTGCCTGACGGTTGCGGTCCCGACGGAGGGATGAAGGGACCGCCGGGAATGTCCGAGACTCCGCAGTCCGGGCGACTACTCAAGTTTACCCTAGCGTTTCTCATCGCCGCCGGGTTGGCCGGTTGTTCGAGCAACCCGGTGGAGATAGTTACTTCCACTCCTACCCCTACTCCCACTCCCCATCACCAAGGATCAGCGACCCCAGCAGGTGAAGAAGGTGGTGGGATGCCTGGAGTAAGCGAGGACCGCGTCCTGTTCGGGCAGTCCGCCGCGTTCAGCGGACCGGCAGCGGAACTGGGGACCAACATGCGCCTGGGTATCGAGGCAGCCTTCGACGAGGCGAACCGGGCGGGAGGAGTGCACGGGCGCCTCCTCGAATTGGAATCGCTGAACGACTCCTATGAGCCAGAGAAGGCGGTCACGAATACCCTCCAATTGATCGAAGACGAGCAGGTATTCATGTTGATAGGCGCAGTGGGGACGCCAACGTCCCGCTCGGCTACGCCAATCTCGGTGTCGGCAGGCGTGCCCTATCTCGCGCCGTTCACGGGAGCCGAGTTTCTGCGCACCCTGGGACCCCAGAACGTGATCAACGTCCGCGCCTCGTACAACCAGGAAACCGAAGAGATGGTGGCGCGTCTGACCGAGGACCTCGGCATCAGCCGGATAGCGGTGATGTACCAGGACGACTCGTTCGGACGTGCGGGCTACGACGGGACAGTGAGCGCGCTCCGGCGCCGGGGAATGTCTCCGGTAGGCATCGGCCTGTATACCCGCAACACGACAGCAGTGAAGACCGCAGTGCTGGACATACAACGCTCGCTGCCTGAGGCGGTCATCATGGTGGGCGCCTACGAGCCGGTGGCAACCTTCATCAGGTGGGCTCGCCATATCGGGATGGACGCCAAGTTCATCAACATCTCCTTCGTTGGCAGCAACGCGCTGGCAGAGACGCTCGGTTCGGAAGGGGCCGGAGTCTTCGTAACCCAGGTGGTGCCCTTCCCTAATGACCTGTCGCAGCCGCTAGTCGCTGCTTACCATAGGGCGTTGTCCTCCTATGCTCCCCGCGAAACCCCGGGGTTCGTCTCCCTGGAGGGATACCTGGCGGGTCGCCTGGCGATAGCTGGGTTGGAAGGTTGTGGACAGGAGCTTACCCGGCAATGCTTCCTGGACAGCCTGACGAACGCTGAGTCGATCGACCTGGACGGTTTCAGTCTCATGTACGGAGAAGACGACAACCAGGGATCTGACACGGTCTTCCTGACCGTGCTGGGTTCCGACGGCCAGTACTATCCTATACAGACACTACAGGACGCTTGGCCATGATTCAGCCTCTCAGGATATTCAGACTTCCCTCTCGCATCTCTATGCAGTTGCAGCTGGTGATTGCGGGCGCGGTTTCGCTCACACTGGCCGCTAGCCTCGTAGGCTGGTTCTCGTTCAGCGAGGTGAGTGAAGCGCAAAGCCGCGTGAACGACGCGAGCCTGCCGGAAATCACCACCGCCTTTCACGTGGCAGAGTCCGCCAGCGTACTGGTCGCGGCGGCACCGCGATTGACTTCCGCCCAAGCTGAGAACTTCGCCGACGTGGTGGCTGAAATCAACCAGGCGCACGCTGCATTCGAGGAGGAATTGGCTGCCCTGGAGCAACGGGGAAGCCAGGAAGAGCTCCTCAGCCGTGTACAGGAGCAGGCGGACAGGCTGATCGCCAACATAGATACGATCGAATCCGAGATGCCGGAATTCTTCTCGCTCGAAGCGCGCACAAACGTTCTGCGGGAGGACCTGACAGCAGTTCAGAATGAACTGGAGGGGATACTTGTCCCCGCCCTGGACGACCAGCTCTTCTACATCATGACCGGCTACAGCAGTCTGGACGCGCCTCCTGCATCCTCGGATGAGTCCTTCACCGGAGACGGCATCATCGAATACCGCCGGATCTCGGAGATGCAGGGGGACCTGAGCATCGCGGCGCAGGTCCTTGCCAGCGCCTTCACCGTCTCGGAACCGGAGCTGGTGGAGCCGTTCCGGGAGCGGTTCGAGGCGGAGTTCAAGGCGTTTGAAGGAGCCGAGAGCACCTTCCTCGGTCAGGAAGTGAACCCGGACCTGTTGGGAGTACTCACACCGCTTGCGGACAGGCTCCGCGACCTGGGCCTCGGCGAGGAGGGTGGATTCGCTCTGGTGCAGAGGGGACTGGAACTCGCTGAGGACCAGCGTGATCTGCTCGCGCAGAACCGTGTGATAGCTGTCCAGCTGGTCGAGGAAGTGGACGGACTGGTCGAGACCGCCAACGCGCATGCCCAGGAGGCGACACTCACCTCGGACCAGTCGATCCGTAGAGGACGCCAGTTGCTGATAGCGATCGGTATCGTCAGCGTGACGGGAGCGCTGCTCATCGACTGGCTCTTCGTCTGGCGGATCCTGCTGCGCCGCCTGGCGTTCCTTTCCAGCCGGATGCGCCAGATGGCCGGGGGCGAGCTCGAAGAGGAAGTGGTCGTCGCGGGCCGCGACGAGGTAGCGGACATGGCCGCGGCGTTGGAGGTGTTCCGGCGGAATGCGCTGGAAGTGCAGCGGTTGAACCTGGTCGAACACCTGGCGGAGGAGTTGCGGGAGAAGAATGATGAGCTGGAGTCCGCACTGGCCGACCTAGACAAGGCACAGGACCAGATGGTCATGCGGGAGAAGCTGGCGGCCCTCGGTGAGTTGACTGCCGGAGTTGCGCACGAGATCAGGAACCCACTGAACTTCGTCAAGAATTTCTCCGAGGCATCGGCCGAATTGCTGGACGAGTTGAGGGAAGCCATCGGGGACATCGGCGACCGGCTGAACGACGACCAGAAGCAGTACATCGAAGAGATATCGGCCGACCTCATCGGAAACCTGGAACGCATCCGCTCGCACGGCGACAGGGCGAACCGCATCGTCCAGGACATGCTGATGTTGGGCAGAGGCGGAGGCGAAGCCCGCCCCGTCGACATCAACGACCTCGTCAACGAGCACGCGCTGCTCGCGTACCACAGCGCCCGGGCGCTGGACCCGGACTTCCAGCTCACCATCCGGCAGGAGTTCGACGCCGATGCAGGCGACGTGGAGGCCATCCCAGGGGACCTGGGCCGTGTCTTCCTGAACATGGTGAGCAACGCATGCTACGCCGTGGACGAGAAGAGGAGGCAGAAAGAAGCGGCCGGGGACAGGGAATACCTGCCCGAGGTGGTGCTCAAGACGAACCGCACGGATGAGTCCGTGGAGGTCCGCATCCGGGACAATGGTAGCGGTATTCCCCAGGACGTGATCGACAAGATATTCAACCCCTTCTTCACGACCAAGCCCACGGACAAAGGGACGGGGCTGGGGCTTGCGCTCTCGAACGACATCGTCCGTCAGCACGGAGGGACGATATCCGTCATCTCCGAGGCCGGCGAGTACACCGAGATGATGGTGAACCTGCCATTCAGATACCCGGTTGCAACGGCAGGAGCCGAAGACGGAGAGGTCGACCATAGCGCCGGTGACGAGGCGACGGACGCTGAGGAGGCCGACGACGAGCCCGACGACGACGGTGATGCCGGGAACAGCCAGGACGATGAACCGTAAAGGGGCAGATCAGCGACGCAGGCTGGGGACATGAACTTCGATTCATATACGCTTGATAGTGGCACCTACGACGAGATGTTGCTGCCGGACGGGTCGCCCAGGGCGCACTCCCAGCGGCTGTACGAGACGCTGCTGAGCCTTTCCCCTGAACGCCTGGGCAGCGTACAGGAGGGGGTTGCCCGCTCCTTCCTGCACGAAGGGATCTTCTTCACGGTCTACGGGGACGACGAAGCCCAGGAGCGAGTCATCCCGGTGGACTGCGTGCCTCGGGTGCTCTCCGCACCGGAATGGGCATCCCTTGACGCAGGCCTCTCCCAGCGCTTGCGCGCGCTCAACCGCTTCATCGATGACGTCTATAACGGCGCGCACGCCATCGCTGACGGGGTGATTCCCGAGGACCTGGTTATCGGCTGTCCCAACTACCGTCCCGAGATGCTGGGCTACTCTCCACCGGAAGGCGTCTGGGTAGCCATCTGCGGGACGGACCTCCTTCGCACGCACGAAGGCTTCTTTGTGCTGGAGGACAACCTTCGCTCACCGTCCGGCGTGTCGTACATGATCGCGACCCGCAACGCGGTCAAGGCAGGCCTGCGGCGCCTGTACCGTGCATCGCACGTCCGGGAGGTTGAGCACTACGGGAACCTGCTGCAGCAGACGTTGCGGGAGCTGGGCCCCGGGGGCAAGTCGGACCCCACCATCGCGCTCATGACGCCGGGTGTGTACAACGCGGCCTTCTACGAGCATATGTTCCTGGCCCAGGAGATCGGAGCAGAGCTGGTGGAGGGGCGGGACCTGCTGACACGGGACGGGTTCGTGTACATGCGCACGACATCCGGACTCCGCCGCGTGGATGTCATCTACCGCCGCGTGGACGACCTCTTCCTGGACCCGTTCGCCTTCCGGCCGGACTCGATGTTAGGCGTACCTGGCCTGCTGGACGCGTGCAAGCGCGGAAACGTTACCCTGGTCAACTCTCCAGGGGTCGGCGTCGCCGACGACAAGAGCGTCTATCCCTACGTGCCGGACATGATCCGCTACTACCTGGGAGAGGAACCGGTCCTCGGCAATGTGGAAACGTATCTGTGCCGGCGTCCTGCTGACCTGCAATACACGCTGGACAATCTCGACAAGTTGGTGGTGAAGCGGGTGGGCGAGTCCGGCGGCTACGGGATGCTGATAGGGCCGCACGCCACGCCACAGGAACGCGACGCGTACGCGGAACAGCTGAGGGCGAATCCCGCAGACTTCGTTTCGCAGCCGGTGCTGACGTTCTCCCGAGCGCCCTGCCTGGTAGATGGAGAGTTGGAGCCCCGCCACGTTGACCTGCGTCCGTTCGTCCTTCAAGGCAGGGAGACGCGGATCGTCCCCGGGGCCTTCTGCCGAGTGGCACTGCGCCGCGGGAGCCTGGTCGTAAACTCCAGCCAGGGCGGCGGTGGCAAGGACGTCTGGGTCCTGGAAGAGTGAGGGGATGCTTGCTCGAAGCGCACAGGGCATCTATTGGATGGGCCGCTATCTCGAGCGGACCGAGTGCCTGTGCCGTTTGATGCAGATCCAGACTGAAGCACTGGTGGACCGCCCGGCGCGCGACATCTACGTGGGGTGGCGCAGACTGTACGGCGTGCTGCGCCGCATACCGCCGGGCGGCATCCTGGACATCGCCGATAGCGACGATTTCACGCTTGCGGACTCGTACACCCTTGCGGGGGACCTGACATTCGAGCGCTCCAACCCCGACTCCGTGTGGAACTGTTTCGCCCAGGGCAGGGAGAACGCGCGCCAGACGCGCCATTGCATCAGCGTGGAGATGTGGCAGCGCCTCAACCTGGCTTATCTGCGTCTTCGAGACATGGACATCGAAGATATCTGGTCGCTGCCCGAGGGGTTCTACCTTGAGATGGCCGCGGAGACCGACGGGGTCGACGGTGCAGCCCAGGCGACCATGTATCGTGACGAGGGTTGGAGTTTCCTCCGCCTGGGCGGATTCATCGAGCGAGCACAATTCGCGACCGCACTGCTGCTCCAGCAACTTGCGATAGACGCGGAAAGCGACGGTTATGCTGAGGAGGACTGGGTAAGCCTGCTGGAAGCCTCGCATGCGCTGGAGGTGTACAACCGGCGTTATGGGGCCGCGATACACCCGCAGGCAGCGCTCGATCTGCTTGTAACCGATCCGTTGCTGCCCGGTTCGCTTGGGCGATCGTTCAATCAGATCTCTCAAGAGCTCGCCAGGCTAGGAACCGGGCCAGGCACGGACTCGGGCCGTGCAGCGGGACGGCTAACGGGTCGTATGCTCTCTCTCTTGCAGAACGAGTGGCCGGACAGCAGGGAGCGCGAGACGCTGCTGCGCAGAGTCCTGGACGAAGCGTCCAACCTCCACTTCATGATCAGCGAGGCCTACTTCGACTATCCGCTCAACGTTCGTGCCGGATAAGGCAATGAGCAGGTTCAACACACCGCCAGGGGTTACGAGTACGCCGGGGTGGTGCCCTACAATCCCGCCGACATTTTCCGGCATATCGACAGGAGCCGCACGATGACCGAATCGCTCGCACGTATCAGTTCGCGCAGGCCGTGGGTGACTATCGGCATCTGGCTGGCGGCGGCACTACTCGCTGTCGGACTCGTGGGGCAACTGCTCCCCACTGCCACAACCACGGAACTCCGCATCATCCCACGGTTCGGCGAGGTGGGGTCAGTAACCGTCACTGACTTGCTGAAAGGCAGCCCCATCGAGCCTCCGCCTGCCGAGGTTGTCATCGTCAAGTCGGAGACGCTCACGGTGGACGCTCCTGCGTTCAGGGAGAAGGTGGAGGAAGTCACCGCTGAGCTCCGTGTGCTCGGACCGGAGGTCGTTCGAGGCGGCGTGAACTACTATGAAGCGCTGGCCGCCGAGCCGCTGGATTCGCTGGCACTGGTCTCAACGGACCGCAGGAGCGCCATCGTGGCCATCCAGATGGCCGGCACGCTCGGTGAGGCCCTGGAGAATATCGAAGAAGTCATCCACGTTGTCGAGGAAGCTGACGGACAGGACGGATTCCGCATACTCATCGTAGGCGACGTGAGCGCCCCCTTCGAACAGGCGGAATTGTCCGCAATGGACCTGGAGCAGGGTGAGCGCATCGGCCTGCCGGTGGCGCTGCTCATCCTCCTGGTGCTGTTCGGCGCGGTGGTGGCGGCGCTGATCCCCATAGGGTTGGCTGTCATCTCGATACTCATCACGCTGGCGATAGTGGCCGTCATCGGGACCGTCTTCGGGGAGCTGGTCTTCTTCGTACTGCTCTGGATTACGATGATCGGCCTGGCGGTTGGGATCGACTACTGCCTCTTCGTGGTCTCCCGCTTCAGAGAGGAACTGGCGCGCGGCCTGAGCACGCGGGACGCAGTCATCAAGGCAGGCGCCACGGCCAGCCGGACGGTGTTTTTCAGCGGCATGACGGTGGTTATCGCGCTTCTCGGCGTGTTCATCGTTCCGCACACCCTGTTCTTCGCGACCGGATTAGGCGCCATCGCAGTAGTTATCGTTTCGGTCATCGCTACGCTCACCCTGCTGCCTGCCGTGCTCATGGTGCTGGGCCCGCGCGTTGACCGGTTCAGGCTCCCGTTCGTTCGACGCGCGGCCAAGGGACCCTCGGATGAGCAACGCGAGGGTTTCTGGGAGTTCATCACGCGCAAGACGATGCGGTTCCCCGTCATCAGCATCATCGTGGTAGGTGGGCTGATGGTCTGGGCGTCTGTGAACTACTTCGGCATCGAGACCGGCTTCAACAGCGTCGAGACGTTTCCGAGAGACTCCCACACCCGCGAGGCGTTCACTGCTCTGGAAGAAGACTTCCCGCTGGGTTACGGCTCAGCGAACCCTGCCAAAGTGCTCATTCAAGGAGACATCAACGATCCAGTAGTTGGAGAAGCGCTGGCACAGTTCAAGCGGTCCGTAGTGGGGGATCCCGCAGTTACCGGAGCCTTGCAGAGGATCCAGCAGGCTGTGGAGAGCGATCCGGCTCTCATTGCAGCCCTGCTGCAGAGCAACCCGGAGATACTCAACGATCCGTCAGCCGCTGCACTTCCAACGAACACGCACGGCAATCTCACCGTGATCGCGATACCGGTGCCCGGCTCTCCAAGCGGCACGGAGGCATTCGACCTGATAGAGCGGCTGCGGGACGACTACATCCCCGCAGCGTTCTCCGGCGTTCCGGCAGAGGTGCACGTGGGCGGCACCTCGGCGGAGTTCCTGGACTTCGACACGCAACTCTCCGCCTATCTGCCCCTCATCTTCGCGTTCATCCTCGGCGTGAGCTTCATCCTGCTGTTGGTGGTCTTCCGTTCCATCGTCATCCCCATCAAGGCGATCATCATGAACCTGCTCTCCGTGGGCGCCGCCTACGGGTTGATGGTGCTGGTATTCCAGAAGGGCGTTGGGGCGGACCTGTTCGGGTTCCAGCAGGTTGAGACCATAGAAGCGTGGCTGCCGCTGATCCTGTTCGCCATCCTGTTCGGGCTGTCCATGGACTACCACGTCTTCATGCTCAGCCGGATCCGCGAGCGCTACGACCAGACGCACGACAACGCCGAATCCGTGGCGTACGGGCTGCGCTCGACCGCCAGCCTCATCACCGGCGCAGCGCTCATCATGGTCGCGGTGTTCAGCGGGTTCGCTTCCGGCGACATGGTCGTGAACCAGCAAGCGGGCTTCGGCCTTGCGGTGGCAGTGCTGCTGGACGCGACCCTCGTGAGGAGCATCCTCGTTCCGGCCAGTATGCAACTGCTGGGCGAACGGAACTGGTACCTGCCCGGATTCCTCCACTGGCTGCCACAGATACAAGTGGAGGCCGAGGAAGGCTAACCGCGGAGCGCCGGCCGACGTGCAGGTGGGTGCTATCCGAGGAATCGGCGGATCAGGGCAGCCTCTTCGATGAAGTGCCTTGTCCGTGACGTGCGGTTACGCACGAGCCCGGCCCAGACCGCCGTGGTCAGCCCTTCGTGCACGCGGTCGACCTCCTGGGTGAATCGCACGAACAGCCGCCGGTAGTCGTCGCCCAGGAGTTGTGTGATACGCGTTTCGTTCGCGAAACGGAGGGCGGTGCTGAGGTCCTCCGGGAAGCTGGGATATACCTCCCGCAGGTAGGCGAAATCGTCCTCGTTGAGCGCGGCGAGCCCGAGCAGGTCCGGCGGCACGCCGATGGAGTAGAGCGTGGCCGCGAATGCGATGGCGCGTGGCAGGGCCACGTCTTCCGCGCCCGGGAGGGTGCGTCCGTAGCCGAAGAGGCCGACGTGCAGTTTCCGCTCCCGCCTGCGCGGGATGTGAGCGGAGACGGAGGCGATGGTGGGAGCAAGCTGGCGCACCTGCGCCTGGTAGGCTGCCCCTGCCCTGTTCAGAATGTCGTTGACGCGGGTCTCATCCACGGGCGGGGCGGGTTTGCGCTCGTACGCGTGGAGTTGGGCGATGGCGTCCACCACCTGCTCTCGGGGGTAGTCGAACTTGAAAGCAGACTGCACAGTGAGCGTCTGTACGCTGGGGTACTCCTTGAAGACGCGATCCACATTCACGGGAGAGAGGTGCCCTCGGAAGGGCGCCGACCCCGCGCCTATGATGGGGTAGAGCGGGATGCCGAGCTCGTTTTCCAGCCGGTCAAGCCGGGCGAGCGCGGTCTTGAGCATAAGCTCCGCGCCAACGATACCGTTGTTCAGCGCCGGGTCGCTACGGGCGAGGAAGACTCGCTGGTATTCGACTTCCCAGCCCTGCAGGTACTCCCGTACGATGTCGTCCACCGTCATCATCTGTTCCCGTTCCTCGAAGAGCGGGATGACGCGGATGTGTTTCGGGTAGAAGTCACCTATCCAGTCCCCGACGGTACTTCCGTCCGGCAGGTGCCTGCTCTCTTGTCCTGCGATGAACTGGGTGTAATAGTCCCGAACTTTGACTATCTGCGCGGCGTTGGTGGTGAAGGGAAGGATGACTTCCTGGATAGGGGGGTCGAGGTCGCCCTCGTAGAACTCGTTCGCGACGTCGTAGGCGATGGGGATGCCGTGCAGGGCCTCGATGAGGAGCTTGCGCATCTCCAGTTCGATGGAGGGATTCGGCACGCGAAGGGTGATGACGGCGTCACGCCCCAGTTTCTTCTCTCGTGCGAAGTAGTCGGGATAGTTGGTAAGCAGCTTCTGGATGACGTGCGTGTCAGTGTCCTTGCCCTCCGAGTCCCACATCTGCTCGTCGCACCCGAGCGCCAGCACATCGGCAGCCTCAATGATCTCGCCGTCACCCTTGATCACCCCGTCGATCGCGTAGGCGGGAGCCTCCGCGTTGTCCGGATGCTGGGTGCTCATCACTCTTGGAATCAGGGACACGGTACGCACCTCCGTTGTATCGAGGGCATGATACGCGCACGGACGTTCCGGCCGTCAACGCGGACGTTACGCCTCTTCTACAGCGTACGCTGGATGAAACCGGCCTTCCTGCGCCATCGTGCGTTTACTTTCACCCACAATTCGAGGAAGGCGGGACGCCCCGTGAGTGCTTCGATCTCCGGTCGCGCGAGCACGCCGACTTCCTTCAGCGCCGCGCCTCCCTTGCCGATGAGAAGCCGCTTCTGTGAAGAAGTGTCTACGTGGACCACCGCGCGGATGTAGTCCGGGGCGTCGCCCTCCCGTTCATCGAAATCGACGACCTCCACGGCGGTGTCGTAGGGGACTTCATGGGCGTAGTTCTCGAATATCTTCTCGCGGACCAACTCGCCTACGAAGAACCTCGTGGTGCGATCGGTCAGCACCTCCGGCGGGAAGAGGGCTTCCTGCTCCGGCAGGCACGAGCCTATCGCCTGGGAAAGCAGGTCGAGGCCGTCGCGCTCCACGGCGCTCACAGGCACGATGTCGGCGAAGGGGTGGGTGTCGGCATAGCGCGCCATCACGGGCAGGAGCTTCTGCTTGGCAATGGTATCGGCCTTGGTGAGAACGAGCAGCGCTGGCACGTCAGCCGCTGCGATCTGGGCGATCAGCGACTGCTCGACGTCACCAGGGTACCGTGGCTCGGCGGCGAGGACGACAGCGTGGGCGTCGCCGAGAGCTCCCGAGAGCTGCCTCGCCATCGCTGCGTCGAGCTGGTCGCGCCCCTTCCGCAGAAAGCCGGGGGTGTCGATGAGTGCGGCCTGGAAGCCGGTGTCATTCAGGACGCCGAGGACCCGATGACGCGTTGTGTGGGGCTTCGCGCTGACGATCGACAGCTTCTGTCCGAGCAGGGCGTTGAGCAGCGTGGACTTGCCGACGTTCGCCCTGCCGACGATAGCCACGAGCCCGCTGCGGAAGTTGGTAGTGCGGTCGGTCACGTTTCTAGGATACTCGCTCCCGAGAGCGGGTGACTTGGAGCGTGACCGCTGTGTATAGTCAGTACGTTGCTCGGTTTCCTGGCATTTCGGATGCGCATCTCCCGCCACTTCATACGGTTCTTCCCTGTCGCAGTGCTGCTGTTCTTGATACTCACCGGTTGCGGGGAGTCCGGCCCGTCGGTCGCGCAGTTTGAATCGCGGCCTACTCCTGAAGGAGCGGCGACTCCCACGCCGACTCCAGCACCGACGCCGACGCCAACCCCCACCCGGGAACCGACGAATACTCCGACACCGCAACCGACAGACACCCCGACTCCAACGCCGGCTCCAACACATACCCCCACACCTGAGCAACAGGGGATCCTCACACCGCAGCCGGATGTCTCCATCGTCATGCAACTGGAAACCGTCATAAGCGCCGGTGACCGCCATACGTGTGCGCTGCCGCCCGGTGGGACGCCCGTCTGCTGGGGCAACAACAGCCTGGGACAGGCGATGCCGATCGACTTTCTCCCGCTCAGGACGGTAAGTAGCGGCAACAACCACTCCTGCGGACTTACCCAGGAAGGAGCAGCCATCTGCTGGGGCGGCGACGCTTTCAACCAGTTGAATGCCCCCACAGGCCAGACATTCCTGGCGCTCAGCAGCGGCGACGATTTCACGTGCGCGCTCACTTTCGATGGCACTCCGGTCTGCTGGGGTGGTCAGGGAATCACGCCTCCCGGAGAGGAGAAGTTCACCCAGATCAGCAGTGGAGGACGTCATGCGTGCGGACTCCGGCGGGATGGCAGTGCGGTGTGTTGGGGAGACGACGCGGACGGGAAGTTGAATCCTCCGGC
The DNA here is from genome assembly GCA_026713505.1 of Chloroflexota bacterium. Classification (GTDB taxonomy): domain Bacteria; phylum Chloroflexota; class Dehalococcoidia; order Lucifugimonadales; family Australimonadaceae; genus Bin16. Next base: position 26,226 of record JAPOOH010000315.1, read on the forward strand.
CGGAGCGTTCTTCACCATCGCGAGTGGCGGCAACCATACGTGCGCGCTTACCGCCCAGGGCACCCCGGTCTGCTGGGACAACGACAGCTCCGGTCAGCGCACAGGGGCACCGGTAGATGCCAGGTTCCTCTCCATAAGCAGTGGAGGCTCGCATTCGTGCGGCGGGCGCGGTGATGGGACTGCGGACTGCTGGGGAGACTGGGGCGGCGCCGAAGTCCCAACCGACGCCTTCTTCCAGATCAGCTGCGGGCGCAACTACTCCTGCGGTACGGTGAATGGGATCCGGG
>JAPOOH010000522.1 GCA_026713505.1 Chloroflexota bacterium
GAAAGACGGGCCGCGTCTGCGGCAGCCTGCAAGCGCTGATGATGACGCTGAAAGGGCTGCCCATGGCCTACAACCGCGACCTGCAGGAGGACAAAGAGGGTGTGTTCGACAGCGCGGCGCAGGTTGCGGACTCGCTGGCGATCCTCGCCTTGTGCGTCGATACCGCCCAGATACGGAGCCAAGCAATGGAACGAGCCGCCGAGGATGGGTGGGTGTCGGCCACGGCCCTGGCTGAAATGCTAGCCCGCAGCGGCATCGCCTTCCATCGGGCGCACCAGATCGTGGGCAGCATCGTGCTCGCCAGCGTCAAGCAGGGCAAGCGGCCCACGGACTGGACCTTGGACGAGCTGCGCGAATTTGCACCCGAACTTGGCGAACAGGTACTAGCGGCGCTGATTCCCGGCAACGCCTTGGAAAACCACCAGGTTCCCGGCGGCACGGCTACCGATCGAGTGAAGGAAGCGTTGGTTGCGGCCAGGGCGAGGTTGGAGGCACTGGCGCGAACCTCCGCGAGCGAAGGAGCCTGACCGTCGTGAAATCCCGGCGACAGCGAGAGATCCTCGGTCTGATCGAATCCCGGGCATTGCGCACCCACGCAGAACTCGCGGCTGCCTTGGCAGCGCGGGGAATCTCTACCAGCCAAGGCACTCTATCGCGCGATTTGCGCCAACTCGGCATCGTCAAGACCGCTGACGGCTATGCCGCGCCCGCGAGGCCCCAAGCGGAAGACGCGACCAGGTCCGCCTTGGCGCGGCTCGTCGCACAGTTCTTGGTGGGCGTCGACACGGCCCAGAATCTGGTGATCCTGCACACGGAGCCGGGCGGTGCGAACGCGCTCGCTCAGGGCTTGGACGCGGCCAGCCTGCCCGGGATCATAGGCACCCTAGCCGGCGACGACACCATCTTTGTCGCCACAGCAGATGGGGCAACCGCTGGCCGGGTACGGGCCATGCTGGAGGAACTCTAGGCGAATCTTGGCATCCTGTCGCCTTGGTCGGTCCCAGTCGGCTCGTCACCGACCCTGGCGATCGCCTTCGCCGAGATCCGGTGATCGGGATGGCTGCTCGCGGCGAATCGGAATTGGTGCTTGGCGCACCCCCGGCAGCCGGCCTGCGGAACGCGAGAGCAGGGGCCGCTTTCGAGGCCTTGGACTCAGCATGCTCTCTGCTCGCACCCGCTTGAGATAGCCAGCCTCCGCCCGCCGGCATGATGTCGTCCTCCCGGGAGCAGCGGCGCCCACCGATTCCGGGCCGCCATCAACGGCGCTGGCGGCAAACGAGCTCCATCTCGGCTCTAGCCCGGACGAGGCACCTCTATACTAGGTCTGCCAAGCCTTTTCAGGACTTTGGGCAGTTCGATGAGCAGCAGTTGCGGACGCTCGACATTGCCCTGGCGCCGCGTTAGTCGGATTCTGGCTTGGACACTCACGACAGCCCTGGGAGCCTCGGTCGGTCTCGCGCAGTGGCAATTCGGCGCCTTCAGCGACAACGGGACCGAGGAAGCGCGCTGGGCCGCGGAGCAAGAGAGGGCCCGCGACCTTGAGAGCATCTTGGCGGAAAAACGGGAGCTGGCCCACGCTCGGTTGGAAGGCGCCGCCAGCTCGATCCAATCCGAAGCGCTGTGTCCTGCTTTCCTCGGCATCAGCCCGGAGCCGCGATCGTTTCGAAAGACCATCCCCCGGCCGCTTACCCCTAGGTTCGCGGCGCCAGTCCGACCGCCCTGGAGAGGAGTCGCGCCAGAGAGCGGGTCGCCGAGCGGCATTTTCGCC
>JAPOOH010000316.1 GCA_026713505.1 Chloroflexota bacterium
AGCGGCAAGACGTCGGTGATCGTGGCAAAGACGGCCTGGCTGGTGAGGAGGGGGTACAGGAAGCCTTCCGAGCTGTTGCTGCTGGCCTTTGCGCGGGGCGCTCGCAAGGAGATGCAGGAACGGGTTGAGAAGCGTCTCGGCGACGATGCGAACGGTGTGACGGTACGAACCTTCCACGCGTTGGGGATGGGCATTATCAGTGAAGCGGAGGGCAAGAGACCGGCGCTGGCGCGTTCCGCGATGGAAGAGAAGGCGCTGTTGGAGTTGATAAAGGCGATCGTCGCGGAGCTGCTGGGGGATGCGAAACTTTCGGAGGTCGTTCTGGACTGGTTCCAGGGTCAGTTCGCGCCTTTCAGGGGCGAGAATGAGTTCAATAATTGGGGGGAGTACTGGAACTATATCCGGGGCAATCAGGTGATCTCGTTGAAGGGCGACAAGGTGAAAAGTTACGAGGAATGCGAGATCGCAAATTTTCTGTTACTGCGAGGCGTCGAATACAGATATGGAGAGGCCTACGAGCACGAGTTGCCGAGGTCGAAGAGGGGGAGGTATCGGCCGGCTTTTTTCTTGCCGGATCACGCTATCTACATTGAGCATTGCCGCTTGGATGCGGCCGGAAATACGGCGTCGTTCGTGGATCACGAGGACTATCTGGAGGAGTTGGAATGGAAACGGCAGGTGCACAAGGATAACGGAACGCGCCTGCTCGAGACGTTCTCGGGGGAACGCGAGAGCGGGCGCATGATGGCGAGGTTGGAGAATCGCCTCATGGATCTCGGTGTGCCGCTGAAGCGGCTGTCGGGCTTGGAGGTTCTGGACATTCTGGAGAGGCAAGGGCGCATCGATCCATTCGTCAGGTTGGTTGCGACGTTCTTGCATCATTTCAAGGGCAGCAGACTGTCAGTGAGCGACATTGAGGCGCGTGCGCGGTGGTTGGGCAACGAGGATCGCGGGAGGGGTTTTCTGACTGTGTTCGGGCCGATCATGGAGCGCTACGAGGCAACGCTGGCGGAGCGCAACGAGATCGATTTTCACGACATGATCGCCAGGGCCACGGATCACGTGGAGGCCGGTCGTTACAAGAGCCCGTTTCGCTACATCCTGGTGGACGAGTTTCAGGACATATCGCCGGGGCGAGCAAAGCTGTTGAAGGGGCTGCTGGACAGCGGGGATGGTGCGCAGCTGTTCGCGGTTGGGGACGATTGGCAGGCCATCTACAGGTTCAGCGGCTCGGACATTTCGGTAATGCGCGATTTCGAGGACGGGTTCGGGCAGTTTGAACGGGTGGATTTGACGACGACGTTTCGCTGTGTGGAGCACATCTGCGAGGTCGGGACGGAGTTCGTGTTGCGTAATGCCGCGCAGATCAGGAAGACCGTCCGGGCCACCCACAGATCGGATGAGGCGGCCGTGTATGTGGGATTGCCAGGCGGCGAGGACGTGGAGTTGCTGGAGCAGGCGCTCGATCGTATAGCGAAGGATGCGGAGGGGTACGAGGGCACGTCGGATGTCTTGCTTCTGGGACGCTATCGACGGAGCGAGCCTGGAGGAATGGAGGAGCTGGGCAGGAAGTACGGGCGTCTGAGTCTGAGGTTCATGACGGTTCATGGGGCCAAGGGGCTCGAGGCCGATTACGTGGTGGTTCTGCGGCTCTGTTCGGGAAAGATGGGTTTTCCCTCGGAAATCGTGGACGATCCGTTGCTCGACCTGGTGATGGCGGCGCCGGAGGCGCATCCGAACGCGGAGGAGCGCCGGTTGTTCTATGTGGCGCTGACGCGGGCGCGGCGGCAGGTGTTTCTGCTTGCCGAGGGCGGTCCGGTATCGTCGTTCGTGAGCGAGGTCATGGCTGGGGGACGGGGGGTTCTCGTGTTCGGCCGTCGTCCGGAGGCGGATGTGCCGTGTCCGCGTTGCATGGAGGGTCGTCTGCAGCGTCGGGAGAATGTGAGGACGGGCCGGGTGTTTTACGGTTGCTCGAATTGGCCGTATTGCGAGCACACGGGCCAGCCGTGTCCCAAATGTGGGAAGGGTTTGCCGGTCCGGATGGAGGTTGGCTTTTGCTGTTCGGAGTGTGGAGAGCTGTTGCAGGGCTGTCCGCACTGTCGCGGCTGGCTGGGCAAGCGGACCGGGCGTTCTGGCGAGTTTCTGGCCTGCTCGAATTTTCCGGTGTGCGAGTACACACAGAATCTGGTGGGCGGTGGCGGGAGCGGGAGTGGCAAGGGCGCAGCAGCGTGAGTAGGAGACTGGTCTGCGACGGGCGCATGGCGGGGCGGGGGTTGGAAGAACCGGCAGCTCCGGATCGGCGGAGATCGCGGCCGAAAGGGGCCTCAAGTAATGCGTCGGGTGCATGGCGGCGGGAGCGTGCCGTTACAACTTGATGCTCTCGTGGGCGGATTCGTCGCGTGAAAGTTCGGGGTCTTCCGCGAGACTGTGGTGCTGGCCCCGTGGGATGGCCGAGTGATCTCCGGCAATGCTGCGGCCGAGACGCTGGAGAGTGTGTTCCAGACGGGTTCTGACGTCGGAGGTGTCTTCGAGCAGGACCGCGTCGGGGGTGAGTTGCTCGAGAAGGCCGCGTCCTCCCTTTATCAGGCTGCGTGCCTCGTCTTGCCATTCGGCCAGGCTGTTGTCGATCGGCAGAGGCGCGTTGGCCGCGGCGTATTCGCGCCTGACGTTCTGGTTCGCTTGCTGTGTCTGCAGCGCGTCATCGGCTCCGGAGAGATAGCCGTCGATCTGAAGCTGCGCCTTCTCCGCGCGCGCATGGTGCCCGATGAGAGCATCAAGGGCGGAGGCGGCGGCGGCATCCAGATGCGGGTTTCGGCGCAGGTCTTTCAATTGCTGGATGTGGCCGGATAGTCCTCCAACCCGGTAGGGATGCGACTCTTGCGTTTGGGCCAGGGCAAGGTGGGCCTGCCATTTCTCTCGTAGTTGGCAAAAGGCGGCATGGGTTCGGATGGAGTGATCGGAGGACGAGTGCGGTGGAGCGATGGGTTGAAGGTAGAGCTCGGGTTGGCGGTGATAGAAGGACGTGGTGTCGGCGCCGAGGGCGGGGCTGAGGTCTCGAATGCCGTCGTGCAGGTCTGTCCAGACCTTGGGGTCATGGTTGAGGATGCGGGCATAGGCGGAGTCGGATTCTGCGATGCTGTGCGAGGCGGTGAGCAGGCGCTGGGCCTCCGAGTGCCAGGTATCGAAGGAATGAACGCGGGAGAGATCAAGGCCGTAGGTGTCTGCGAGGTGCCGCAGCTCCGCGAGGGTGGTGCGACATGTTCGGAGCTCGCGCAGGTGGTTGCGGACGTCGGCGACAATCTCGGTATGACGCGCGGCGTGTTCCAGTATTGTCCGGATCTGGTCTCGCTGCCGGGCTGGAAGGCTCGGCGCGTCGGGATGGTTCTGAACGGCCTGAAGCCGCTCGATCAGGTGTTGGTGGCCTGGCAGGAAGAAGGGATGCACATGGGCAGCCTTCGCTTGGGCCAGGTGGAGTTGCCAGTCGCGCTGCAGGGTTTGGAGGTCGGGGACTTGCCCGCGTGAATCGGCGGTCTGGGTGGCTGCTGGTTCAGCGGCCTTGCCGGCGGAGGTTGGTATGGATTGTGGGTCCTCGGCCGACTGGTGTTCTGTGGTGACAGCGCGCGTGTGCGCTCGAGGCTCAAGAACGGTAACGGCTGCCGGCGTTGAGGCAAGGTGGGAAGTGATGAGTGGGCGGACGTCCTGCCAGTCGAGTCCGCCGAGGCCGCAACCGAGCGGGGGAAGGGCGATGGACTTGATGTCGTGGCGCTTGATGGCTGAGGTGAGATCGATAAGGCCGGCCTCGATGTCGGAGATGATGCTGGCGTCGCGCCAGTGCCGCTTGGTCGGGAAATGGACGATCCAGCGGGGTTGCTGCTCTCCGGTGTCGTAGAGGAACACGCGGCCCGGCTTCAGGCGTTGATCTGCGCATGCGTCGCGGTAGGCGGCGAAGGCGGCCGGGTAGCGGCGCTTGAATTCCAGTGCGAGGCCGCGTCCCATGACTCCCACGCAGTTGACGGGATTGACGATGGCCTGCGCCGATTGGTCGAAGATGTCCCCGGGGGTGAAGCGAAGGTCGTGAGCATGCTGCTCTTGAAGAGCCTTGATGGCGAGCATCCCTTCGCAAATCTCTCGCGGCGAGATCGTGCACAGGTTGAATGTGGGTATGTCGTATTGCTCGGCGATGCGAAGCGCCATGCCGGTGCCTCCGGTCACGGCGCCCCCCTTGGTCCACGCGATCACAGCATTGACTGGCCGGTGGAGGTCGGCGCCGAGAAGGATGGCGGCGTTTCTCGCGTGGAGTTTGCGAGCGGTGGGGGAGCAGCGGTTCCAGGCGGGATGCAGGGGGCGGGCGACGTCCATGCAGGCGGAGAGTTGCGAGGACGTAAGAGGGATACAGCTGGGATCGGCGAGGTGGTTGTAGTCCTTCCAGGGCAAGTAGACGCTGCGGCTGTCTTGCGGGGCGCCTCGAGCGAAGGCGCTGTCCGCGCCCTGGGCTCCGCCGCTTGAGAGGTGCCATCCCTTGAGTGCGAGCCACTCGGCCATGGTCGTCATGGTCTGGAGGACGTCGCGGGGCGTGGCGCGGGCACCCACGCCGGCGTAGATGAGGGGCGAGTTCTGCCGTGTGGGCGCGCTCATGGCCTGAACGACGTTTCTTCGCCGGCCAGGGCATTCTGCAGGGCCGTTTCCTGGCGCCGTTGCATGACCAGGGCCGGGGCGTCCGGTCCGAGAGTTGAGGCGAGGTTGTCGACGCTCTCGTGGATGCGCCGGGCGGATTGCGGATGGTGTTTGAGATAGGCGGCGTAGGACGCGGGGTCGTCTAGGATTGTCTGGCCTGCTACGGCCAGCTTCTGCGCCTTGGGCGTCCACTCGGCGTAAAAGCTCTCGTCGTTGAGCAGCACGTTGCGGGCGGCGTCCTCGCTCCTGATCCTGACGCGCTGACGGTGTTCTCGGATGACTTCTTCGACGTCGGTCAGATAGCTTGCTACCTCGCCGCGGGCGTTCCC
>JAPOOH010000317.1 GCA_026713505.1 Chloroflexota bacterium
ACGATGCCGATGTTGTCGGAGTCCACGTTGTCGTTGCTCCGCAGGTAGTCGATCGTCGCCTGCACGTCCGCAAAGACGTCGTCGTTGCTCAGCTTGCCGCGCTCAGCGAAGGCCGCCTGCATCTCGGAGAACGGGACGTCCACGCCCTTGCCGCTGCGGTGGAACAGCTCCGGCGCTGCCGCGAAGTACCCTGCCTCCGCGAACCGGTCCGCGATACTGCGGATGTCGTTGTTCACGCCGAAGATCTCCTGGATGACGATAACCGCGGCGCTCTTCCCGTCGCCGTCAGGGCGCGCCGTGTAGATCCCCATCGGGCTCCCGCCGGCACTCACTTCCACAACGTCCGATACTGCCATGCTCTCCCTCCATTACGTGTGAGATAGACCGGCCGCGTCACCGGCCGCCGCCATCCTACACCAACACGTCCTCTCCTGCCGCCTGCCGCACGGTTAACGGACGACACCGGGCCCTTACGCCTACGCCTCTGATCGACGGCCTTTGCCCTGCCCCGGCGCCTGCTTCCCCCGGCCGCCACTAGCCGCGCCGAGCCTGTCTATGTGAGAATCGCCCCATGAGCAACAGCAAGCGCACCCCCGAAGAACAGGCACTGATGACCAAGGCTGCAGCCGTCCTCCCCGGCGGCTCGCTCGGCAACCTGCGCCTCGACGACGAGCACGCATTCGTCGTACGCAACGGCCAGGGCTCCCACGTCTGGGACGTGAGCGGGAACGAGTACATCGACTACCTGCTCGGCTCCGGCCCCATGGTGGTGGGACACGCCCACCCGAAGGTGATCGCCGCAGCCACCGAGGCGATGGCCAAGGGCACGACGTTCTTCACCCAGAACGTCTACGCCATCGAGCTCGCCGAGCGCGTCGTCGAGGCTATGCCGTGCGCCGAGCAGGTGCGCTTCGTCAGCAGCGGTTCCGAGGCCACGTACAACGCGATGAAGGTCGCCCGGGCGTTCCGCAAGCGCGAGAAGATACTCAAGTTCGAGGGCGGCTACCACGGCACGCACGACTACTCCCTGATGAGCCTTGCCCCTTCCGGCAACACGCCATACCCACAGGCTGAACCCAGCTCCGCCGGCATCCCGCGCGCCATACAGGAGACCGTCCTCGTCGCGCCGTTCAATGACCTCAACGCCGTCGAGGACCTGCTGGACCGCTACCACGACGAGCTCGCGGCGGTAGTCGTCGAGCCGGTGCAGCGCACCATCGCGCCGCAGCCGGGGTTCCTGCAAGGGCTCCGCGAGCTCACCAACCGCTACGGCGTCCTCCTGATCTACGACGAGGTCGTCACCGGCTTCCGCCTCGCGTACGGCGGCGCGCAGGAGTACTACAACGCCGTGCCGGACCTCGCAGCCATCGGCAAGGTCGTCGGCGGAGGCTTCCCGCTCGCCGCGATCGTGGGACGGCGCGAGATCATGGAGTCGTACGACCAGGGCTCCGTGGCGCCGGATGTCTACGTCCCGCAGAGCGGAACGCTCAACGGCAACCCAGTCGCTGCCGCCGCCGGACTCGCCACGCTCGAGATACTCCGCGAGCCGGGCACGTACGAGGCGTACCACGCCCGCGCCGCCACGCTCCGCAACACGCTCCAGCGCCTGTTCGACGAGGCAGAGGTCCCGGCGCAGGTCAGCGGCATCGACATGATGTTCGATGTCTTCTTCACCGAGCACCCCATCGTCGACTACCGCTCGACACTCGTGGACAAGACGCTCAACCGCATCTTCGACAACACGCTGCTGGACAACGGCATCCTCAAGCCGCCGGGCAAGCTCTACGTGGGCGCCTGCCACACCGACGAGGACATAGAGCGCACCATCGAAGTCTTCCGCCTGGGAGTTGCGGCTGTCCGCGACGCGTAATGGCTTCTGGTTTGGCTATGCCGTTAGATCCACTTCTTTCAGTAGATCGCGGAATCGAATTATCATGCGCCGTATCTGCCGGTCGTTTCGATCTATATCCTTCTTGATTTCCGCTTCCATCTTCGTGGCTTCGTTGCGAGTGTTTACCGTAGTGAACCAGACAAGTTTCGGGTCTTTTCCCGCCGTGCTCTTTGTCTTGCTATCGCGGTGTTCATCCAAACGCTCACGGATTTCCCTGGTTTGACCGGCATAAAACTTCCCATCAGACAGTTTCAAGATGTAGACAAAAAACTCCTCTGCATCAGCGTCTCCCCTGTCCCAAGCCGGGTTTTGCTCAATGTCATATTTGCTGCGGTGTTTGTCGCTAGCGCTCCTCTGTGTAGTGCTCTGAGCCTTGGCGTTACAATCCCTGCAGCGTGGGTACCGTGAGTCCCTATACTGCGGACAGTCTGGACATTGGTCGATAAGTCCTGCTCGCTTGTCTGCATTGTGTTGCTGGCAGAGTTCAAACCATCCTGCGATGGATTGGTCACAATCTTGATAGGCACAGGTCTTACCTGTTTTTCGCGCTCTAGGCGGCATGAACACCAACTCCTCAACACGGGGATATGCAGGTTCCCCTTAGCGCGCGCCTTCGAAGAAGAGCTCCTCCGGAGTGTAGCGCCGGCTGATGATGCCGAGGTCGGCGGCGTAGCGCACGATGGTCTCGATGGCGCGGTGGTTATTCTCAAGCCCGTTCTCGTGCGGGAAGAGGCCGTGCTCGCGCAGCCAGCCGACCCGCAGCCCCATGTGCTCGTCGTCGTCGGAGGCGTTGGCGTAGTAGAGCCGGCGCGCTTCGTCGCAGGCGTCCAACACGGCCTGCCCGAGGCCGGGATTCGCCTCCATCACGTCGCGCTTCGCCGCCAGCATCACGTTGACCGGAAAGACGCCGCTCTGCCGGTGGTACGTCAATGCCGCGTCGAGTGGATCGTCGAACAGCTGCGCGCAGTTCGCGCCCAGCGGCGGCCCTCCGCGGTCGAACAGCACGGCGTCCAACTCCCCTCTCTCCAGCTCCGCGACCTGGTCGCCGCCCTTGGACACGCTGAACCGCGGGTCGCGCGGGTAGTCGACGCTCATCAGCGAGTTCGGCTCCGCCTCCACCCAGTGCACCTTCGTGAGGTCGAGCCCGTACACGTCCGCAAGCGCGCCGCGCATCCACGTGCCGGGGTTGAAACCCCAGCCGCGCACGCCCACGCGCTTGCCCTCCAGATCCTTCGGCTCGCGGATGCCCGCGTTCACGTTCACCTGCGCCCCGACGTGCGCGAACGATACGTCCGGGAAGACTGGGATGCCCATGACGGGACGCCCGATGTCTCTCGCGATGAGGTAGTTGGTGATGGGCATCACCATGATGTCGTAGGCCAGATCGGTGAAGAGCCTGGGATAGACCGAGCCGGAGCCGCCCTCCGGCCACCCTATCTCCACGTCGAAGCCCTGCACCTTCACTGTGCCGTTCGCCAGGTATTCGGCGGCGTACTCGTGGTCCGCCATCAGCGTTATCGCCATGTAATCTCCCTTACCTGCCTTCTCCCGGTGGGAGAGGGGACTATTCCGGAATGGGGTAGCCGTCGGAGCGGCGGTCGGTGCCGCCCGTGTGGACCCCTCGTTCCTGGTCGATTCCTATCAGTTGCACCGCGCCGGGTGTGCCGACGCTGGGGTAGGTCCTGGCCGTGTGTCCCTTCGCTTCCAGCGCCCGCAGGGTGTCCTCCGGGATGCCATCCTCAAGGCGGAGCACCATCTCCTCGTCTATCGTGCGCGGGTCCGTGCCGGGGAAGTGCGTCCAGCGCGGTGCGTCCGCCGCCTCCTGCACGTTCATCCCGTGGTCTATGACGTTGGAGACCGCCTGCGCATTCCACTGCGGCTGGTTGTCGCCGCCCGGCGTCCCGCCGACCAGAACGGGCCTGCCGTCCTTGAATACCATGTAGTTGTGGATGGTGTTGATGGTCTTCTTGCCGGGCGCGATGACGTTCACGTGCCCCTCGTCCAGGTAGAAGCCGCGCCCTGCCCTGTCGTTCAGGAGGATCCCGGTGTCGCCGGCAACGAACCCGCTGCCCCAGTACGCGGAGAGGCTGTGTATGAACGAGACGGCGTTGCCCTCCCGGTCGATCACGTTGAAGTACGACGTGCTCGGCGTGGGCGCGACCGAGTGCGCGAGCTCGCCCGCGCGCACAATGCCCTCTGCGGCACGCTCGGGATCGATGCTCTTGATGCGCTCCGCCGCGTACTCCGGCGACAGCAACTCGTCCAGGGGAACGCTGACGAATTCCGGGTCGCCGACGTAGGCGAGCCGGTCGGCGAACGCCAGCCGCTTCGCCTCGACCATCGTGTGGATACTCTCCACGGTGTTGTGGCCCATCGCCGCAAGGTCGAACCCGTCCAGCAGGCTCAGCAGTTCCAGCGTGAGCATGCCCTGCGATGGCAGGCCCGTCGCGTATACGATGTGCCCGTGGAAGCGCGCAGAGGGAGGGTTGTCGTAAACGGACGTCTCCTGCGCGGCGAGATCGGCCTCGTCGATGAGGCCGCCCCCGGCCTCCATCGCCTGCGCGATCTCCCTGGCGAGCCCGCCGTGGTAGAACTCGTCCGGACCGTGCTGTGCTATGCGGCGCAGCGATCGGGCGAGATTCGGCTGCGGGAATACGTCACCGACCTGGTACGGCGAGCCGTCAGGCTTGATGTACGTCT
>JAPOOH010000318.1 GCA_026713505.1 Chloroflexota bacterium
ACATCGGCCACGCCCATGACCTGCCAGCCGACTGGGCGCAGCAGGTCGGCTCGTGGTGGAACTACGGTCACCCGTGGCGGCAGGGCAATATCTGGGAGGACGAAGTCGCCCAGCAGACCCAGAGCGCTTGCCACGTCTGCGATAGCCCGCATCTCAACGATAACTTCCCCGACTTCGACCGCTTCCACCTGGGCGTATCCGACGAAGGGTTCCTCCTCAACCGCAAGGTGTGGCGGGAGCAGATGATCAACGTCAAGGAAGGGCTGGACCCGATAGGAGTGCTGAGAGACCCATCGATCAGGACCCCGGAGGACGCGATCCGCGCCGCAAAGGAGGTCGTCAGGGTCACTTCCGACGACATCGGACACCTCACGTGGGATGAGGGGATGCGCCTGTTCAACATGACTCCTGAGGAACGTATCGCCATGGTGACTGGCGCAGCGACGAGGTGACCGATGACGACACGTGACCCCGCCCTGGCGCTGGCCGGTGACCGCGTTCACCCCTACGACCGATGGATCGAGTCGCAGGGCATCCCTGTCTACCGCGAGTACCACGTCGACGACATCAGGGCCCTTCCGCTGGGCGCGTGGGACCTCCGGGAGTGTGACGCCGCGTTCCTGCAGCTCGCCGGCCAGGAGGGAGTCAGCGCCGCAGTCGTCATCGAGATTCCGCCGCGTGCAACGCTTCCGCCATTCCACATGGCTATCGACGAAGTCGCGTACGTTGCACAGGGAAGGGGACTGACGAACATCTGGGCCGAGGGTCATCCGAAGCTGTCCTTCGAGTGGACCAAGCATTCGATGTTCCTCCTGCCGGCCAACTACACGTACCAACTGAGCAACACGCACGGGTCTGAGCCCGTCCGGATCATGCTCACCAATGGCCTGCCCACGGCTATGGCGGCCATTCCGAACCCGGACTTCTACTTCAAGAGCACCGTTGTCGACACGAGCATCCTCTACGGCCTGGAAGGCGGCGCCTATTCAGAGGCCAAGGTGATACGCGACGAGGGCCGCGGGCCCGGTCGGAACCTCTGGGTCGGCAACTTCTTCCCCAACATGCTCGTCTGGGACCAGCTGGAGCCGTTCCGACAGCGCGGGTCAGGTGGAAGGGTCGTCTGGTTCACCTTCCCTACCGCGGTGCACGGAAGCCACATGTCCGTGTTTCCCGCCCGGACGTACAAGAAGGCCCACAAGCACGGCCCCGGAGTCGTCATCATCATCCCCACCGGAGAGGGTTACTCGGTGATGTGGCCTCCGGGAGCTGAGGAGAAGGTCGTTACCTACTGGCAGGAGGGCAGCGTATTCGTGCCTCCCAGCGGCTGGTGGCACCAGCACTTCAACGCCGGCGCGGAAGACGCCCGCTACGTGGCGATCCACGCCCCATCCGGGATGCCGACGGGAGCGTCCGTCTTCACCAACATGCAGGGAGAGGAGATCACGCAACTCGACCGCCAGCAGATCGAGTACCCGGACGAGGACCCGTGGATACGGAGCAAGTTCGAGGAAGAGCTGGCCAAGCGTGGCGTCACCACCGCCATGCCGCCGGAAGCCTACCTCGACCCGAACTACCAGTGGAAGTACGCGGAGGACGAGGGGTAGAACCCGCTACGACTTGACACGCAGACAGCTCAGGGGCCATCGCCGGCGCCCGCCGACGCAGTCTCCCGCACAGCGCCAAACCCAGGAGGAACGCTATGACGTCGCTAGCTGGCAGAGTTACGAGACTCTTGACCCTGGTTGGTCTTTCGCTGGTCGCTGTGGGCCTCCTGGCCGCCTGCGGGAGCGATCCGACTGCAACACCGCCTCCTACGGCTACTCCGGTCCCGGCGCCGACCGCAACTCCGGCGCCAGGCACGACGCCGGCTCCCACGGCGACACCCACGCCGACCGCGACCCCCGACCCCCTGGCCGACTGGAACGCGCTGATCGAAGCTGCGCAGGCTGAGGGCGAACTCGTGCCGGTCACCACCGGTGGGTCGGCACGCGCGTTCGAACCCCTGTTGGAGATCTTCTCCGAGGAGTTCGGGATCAACATCTCCCAGCAGCGAGGCCGGGGTTCGGAAACGGTGCCGAAGATCCTCGCTGAGCGAGCCAACGGCCGCTACACGGTGGACACCTGGCAGAGCGGACCGGGCAGCTCGAACCAGATCGCCGCGGCCGGCGGCATGATCCCGTTCGAAGATGTCGTCGTCCACCCGTTGGTAGCGGACAAGTCGCTATGGAGAGGCAACGAATGGCGGTTCGTCGACGCGGAGAACCAGTTCATGTTCGCGTACGCGGCGACCATAGACCGCGAGACCGTGTTCTTGAACACCGACCTCGTCAATGCCGACGAGGTCACCTCGGTCAACGACCTCCTGGATCCGATGTGGCAGGGCATGATCGCGTGGGACCGGGTCCCACAGACGGACAGCCTCGCTCGTACCTACCTCCTGCCCGGCGGCAAGGAGTTCCTGCAAGCCCTCTGGACCAGCGGCAACATCAGGCTCATCGAAGACGTCCGGGGGTGTGAAGACGCACTGGCGCGAGGCTCAGTCGCATTCGCCAACTGCGGCGCTCAGGCAAGCCTGGAAACGCTGATCGATCAGGGCTTCCCCATCATCGAGAAGGAAGTCGAGGGCTTCCCGAGCTGGCGTGTCGGCAGCGGGGAGTCCATCGCCATGATGGAGGGAGGGCCCAACCCCAACGCGGCGAGACTCTACGTCAACTGGGTCGTGAGCCCGGACGGCTGGGAGGCGAGGAAGAAGGTCGCCATCCAGGACCGCGTCCTGGGGAACACGGCCACATACCGGGCGATGTCGCTTCGCACCGACGTCACGAATGACCACATCCCTCCGGATGCCCAGATAGGTCCGGACGAAGAGCTCTACATAATCATCACGGACCCGAACTACATCAAGGTGCTGCAAGAGGCCATCGAGTGGATCCGTCCGATACTGGTCGGGGCAGGCTACCCGCCCCCGCCGGACCGCGACCCGGCCCTCCTTGGCGGCTGATCGGCGCCTAATCTGGACAGTGGGCGGAGTCGCAGGACAAGCCTGTGACTCCGCCCACGTCTTCGGTCAACGAATTTCGACCTGAAGGTGTCGGATGGTCGGGCTACGAGCAGTCGCCAGAATCCCCGGCTTGCCCAGAAGACCCGGCGTGGGAGTCTTCGTCATGGCGGCGCTCCTGCCGGCGCTTGCCCTCTACTTGATATGGCCCATGGTGCTGGTGCTGTCCCACAGCTTCAACACCGCAGGGATCATATTCATCGAGCGCAAGTGGGGGTTGGACAATTGGCGCGCAGTCCCGTCGGAGCCCTTCCTGCTCGAAGCCCTGTTCAACTCATTCCTGGTCTGGGGCCTGACGGCAATCATCAGCTTCCCCATCGCCATATGCATCGCCTGGGCGCTGGCGAGGCTGCGGATGCCGTGGACCTACCCGTTGGAATATCTGTTCTGGGTCGCCTACATGATTCCCGGCGCGGCGATCGCATGGATCCTGCTCATGGAGCCGGCAGGTGGGTTCGTCAACGTCTTCCTGCGGGAGGCTGGCTTCCTCGCTCCTCTGATCGATCCATTCCTCGATGATTTCGGCTACGGGCCTTTCAACATCTACAGCGTGCCCGGCATCATCTGGGTCCACCTCATGGGGAACGGGATAGCGCTCAAAGTCATGCTCCTGACCCCGGCCTTCAGGAACATGGACATGGCACTGGAAGAGGCAGCCCGTGTCGGCGGAGCTTCGAACCTGCGGACGATGCTTCGCGTCACCATCCCCCTTATGGCGTCGCCCATCATCCTGGTGCTGGCGCTCCAACTCCTTCGCATCTTCCAGTCGTTCGAGACCGAGTTCCTCCTTGGACGGCCCATCCAGTTCTACGTGTATTCGACGCTGATCTACGACCAGATCAGATCGGAGATACCGGACTACGGGGCGGCTACGACACTCGCCAGCATGACACTGGTCATAATCCTGCTCATCGTGCCTCTGCAGCGATGGATCATCGGACGCCGCCGCTACACCACCATCACCGGCAGTTTCAAGCCGGGCCTCATCGATCTGGGGGCATGGAAATGGTTGATCTTCGCAGGCATCCTCGGCTTGCACATCATGCTGACTCTCGTGCAGCTGGCCGCATTCGTTCTTGGCAGCTTCATGACCCGGACCGGCTTCTTCAACATCGACCCGGTGTTCACGTTGGACCACTGGAGATTCGTCTACGGAGACCACCTCTTCCTCGGAGCGCTTACGACGACGCTCGCGTTGGCGATGACTGCGGCGGTCCTGAGCCCTCTGCTCTTCTCCGTGCTCGCTTACATCATGGTCCGTACCAACTGGCCGGGCCGGGCGCTGCTGGACTGGATGATCTGGGGATCGGGAGCGATCCCGGGTTTGCTCTCGGGGCTCGGCCTGCTCTTCCTCTTCCTGGGCACGCCCGGGCTGTCCTTCCTGTACGGCAGCATCTACGCGCTGCTCCTTGTGGTGATCCTTCAGGGCAACACCACCGGCGTCAACATAAGCAAGGGCGCCATCATTCAGGTCGGGCATGATATGGAGGAGGCTGCGAAGGTCTCCGGGGCCGGTTGGATACGCACCTATTGGAGTATCTGGTTGCCTCTCCTGATGCCTACCATAATCCTGCTCGGCACCCTGAACTTTGTTTCAGCCGCGAGCGCGACCTCCAGCATCATTCTGCTGGCGTCCAGGGAAACGATCACGCTCTCCATCCTGGCCCTCGAGTTCGCTTCGCCCGAGCTGGCCTTGCGCGAAGCAGCCGGCATCGTCACGCTGCACATCACCATGCTCACTCTGGGTGTCGCGATGATCGCCAGGCGGTTGGGGCTGGGGGTCGGGATCCGGCACCGCTGAGGCCTCCGCCGATCCTCCAACCTGTGCAGCCGTCGCCACGCCGCTGGTTGCCGCTGCCGGTTCCCGAAAGGGCGAAGCCTAGGCCAACCCTTCTGCGTGGGTGCCCTCGATGACGGTGAGTATCTCGTCAGCGTCAACCAGCCCTTCCGTGCCCACGAGCTGAGGCTGGCCCATCGTGTCGATGTACCTGACCTTGACCTGGCTGTTGTCGCTGCTGACCTCCACCACCTCGCACAGGCTGCCGTCCGCAAGGCCGATGGTCGTCTTCGGTTGCAGCTTCTCTACGTTCATATCGCAGACCTCCCGAACGTGTGGTCTCTCTAAGGTACGTGTCCCACCCGTCGCTGCTTACGATGCTGCAACGAACATGTCGCGGACCCACGCCCAGATCACCGGCTCCGGCCACAGGATGTGCATGAGCCGGTCGAATACGCCGACCACCATGGCTGTAACGAGTGTTCCCGTGAGCGCGCCCCATGCCCACGGGCGATTGCCCGTCATCAGCAGGGCGGGGGCCACGAACGCCATGATGATCGCCGAGTACTGAAGTCCTATCGCGGCCGCCAGGAACAGGAATGCAATAATCATCCCCAGCAGGATCAGCGCCGTCCGCTTCCGTCCCTCTACACCTTCGCTCCGCATCCCGAGGTCGAGTACCTCCCCCGATACGACCCCGCGCGACTGCCGTATCGCCTGTGCCACGGCTATGGCGATGATCGCAAGGCTGAGGAACGCGGGGAATTCCTGCGCCTTGGGCAGATAGTCGAACGACGCTATGAAGAAGGCCGAGGCAACGATGATGAGGAATATCGGGAACAGGTTCTCCCATGTCCACATCCAACCCCGGGGTCCTGCAGGTGCCGGCGGAGTGTCTCCTTCCTCGTCCCCGGAAGCCGCGAGCTTCGTGAAGAAGACCGCGATCACGATGGCCAGGATGAACAGGGAGATGGTCACCGGCCGCGATATGGTCCCGATCGCTCCGTAGAGCGATATCGAGGAGAGCAGGTTCTTCTCGATGATGCCTCCCAGGATGAATCCCAGGATCAGCGGCGGCCTCGGCCAGCGGAACTGCTTCATTAGCAGGCCGACGACGGCAAAGGTCAAGACGATCGGGATCGCAGTCCATTGGCGCGACTCCTGGTACGCCGCAAGAAACACGATCGGGATGATCACCGAGGCCAGCAGCGGATAGGGAACGCGGGTCAGCTTCGCCATCTGCCCGGACCAGAGCATGCCAATCATGCCCAGTGCCGCGTTGCCGAGCACCAGCGTCACGACGATGAGCGTCACGATGTCGGCGTACTCCGTCAGCATCTGCGGCCCCGGCGATATGCCGTAGGCCAGCATGGCGACGAGCACGAACACCCAGCTCTGTCCGCCGGGCAGTCCCAGCGCGAGCGTGGGGATAGCCTGCCCGCCTTCCTTCGAGCTCTGCACAGACTCCGAGAACGCCAGTCCCTCGTATGATCCCTTCCCGAACTGGCTCCGGTCCTTGCTCAGCGAGATACCCAGGCCGTAGGACAGCCACGACACGACACGGGCGCCGACGCCGGGGATGGCCCCGAGGAATACTCCGAATATCGAATGCCGGAGCACTATGGGCCACATCCTCAGCGCCATGGCTCCGCCGCGGAACACCTCGCGCGTCGAGATGTTCCGTGCGTCCTTGCTGATCGGAGCCCTCGTCATCGTGAGGTCCAGCATCTCCGGGAGGGCGAACAACCCGATGGTCGTCGCGATCAGCGGCAGGCCCGTCCTCAGCTCGAAGAGCCCCAGCGTGAACCGCTCGTCTCCGGTGAACACGCTCAGTCCGATCGTGCTCAGGAGCAGCCCCACGAGTCCGGAGGCGATGCCTTTCAGCATCGCGCCCCTACTTAACGCCCCGACCATAGCGACGCCGAACAGGCCCATCGCGGCGATCTCAGGGAAGCTGAACTCCAGGATGAACGGCTTGATGACGGGGATCACGAGCAGCAGTGCTATCGCTCCAACCAGCCCACCCAACGCAGACACCACGTAGATGTAGCCGAGTACCCGCGCGGCGTATCCCTGTCGCGCCAGGGGGCTGCCCTCTATGAAGGTGACCTGCCCGCCTCCCGGGTGGCCGAGCACGATGATAGGCAGCACGTCCAGCATCTCTTCGACGCCCGTTATCGTGGCCAGCAGCACGATCCCGATGACCGGGTCGTTCACGGTGAACACGACGAACGGGACCGCCAGCGCCATAAGAAAGCCGGACGAGATGCCCGGCAGCACACCGGCGACCGCCGCCATCGCCAGCCCGGCGAGAAACGCCAGCCAGAACGATGCGCCGCCCAGGTAGGACAGCCCTTCGAAGACGCCTTCGAACATCCGGCATTACTCCTCGGACAGGCGGGGGCGGCCGTACACGGCCGCCCCTCTCTGTCCGCTGTCCGATGCTACCGGAAGAATTTGTCGTACACCTGCTGCTGCAGGTCCTGGTACCGAGGCAGGAACGCTCGCAGTTCTGCGGTGTCCTGGTCGAACAGGGCTTCCATCTGCTCGCCGGTCACGTGGAAGACCGGCTGCCCCTGGGCCCTGCCCAGGCCGGCCGCGAACTCCTCGTCCTCGACTGCCGCCTTGTACGCGTCCCTGAGCGCGTTCACGATGTGGTCAGGCGTGTTGGGCGGCGCCACGATCTCCTTGGTCGTGCTCACTTCGGCCCGAACGATCGGGTTCCACTGTTCGAGCTGTGCGGGGCTCATGAACGTGGCCACGTTCGGCAGCTCCATGCAGATCTCGGGGTTGCAGGGAAGCTCAAAGTCCGGGTGGTTCATGTTGGCGAAGGGTCTTATGAAACTGTCGCGCAGCCATCCGGGCCGGAGCACCGGCAACTGGAACCAGTGTGCGCCCGCGATATAGCCGTTGATGTCGCCACGTTCGAGCATCAGCAGGCTGTCGGAGGAACCGGTCGTCGCGACGGTCGCGATCCTCAACGGAACGTCGAACCACAGCGCCAGCACCGCCGCCGCGAAGAACTTGCCGGTCAACTCGTCTGCTGTCGCCACCTGCTCGGCGAGCGTCAGCGTGTAGTCTCCGCCGGCTGCCTTGTCGAACGACTCATAGGGGACCTCGTCGAGCACCATCCATTCCATGTCCCGCAGCTGGCTTGCGCCAACCAGGCGGAACTCGTCGGCCTGGAACGTCCACCGGTCGTCGTACAGCGAGCGGTAGCCGATGGTGCTGATCCCCAGCGTGTATCCGTCCGGGTCCGAGTCCCAGAGGTACTGCGTGCCGGATGGGCTGGGCGGGATGTTGGAGACAATGATCCGCGGGTTCCCGGGGATGAATTTGCCCCAGTTGGCCCCGAAGTACCGCCCCTGGAGGTCGGTTCCGCCGCCGGGCCTGTGGTCGAGCACGAGCCTGATGGTCTTGCCCTTCCAGTGGTCCTCAGCGCTGAAGGACGGCGGAGGCGGGGTGGTCGGGACCGGCGTCGCAACGACCGGGACTCTCGGCGCCTGGGTCGGCGTTGCAGTCGCTGCCGCCCCCGGTTTCGGCGCCGACGCATCAGGCTCGGACACTGGTACCGGCGTTGGCGTGGCCGCCGGTTCTACAGGCGCCGTCGTCTCCGGAGTCGTGCTGCGGACCGGCGTCGCGGTCGGGTCTTCCGCGCCGCAGGCGCTCGCCAGTCCAGCCATCAGGACAACCAGGGCTGCCATTGCTGATCGAAGTGCTATCCGCATTGCCTTCCTCCTCCGGCAGACATCCGTCCGGCTACGATCCGTCGCTTTTCAGACCTCAGCTCAACATCGCCCGGGGTTCAACGCACCAGGTGCGTGCCCGCCATGGCCGGGATCGGAGCGCTCTCCGGCTTCTCCGCCACGAGCACTCCCTTACGCTGCGCCGCCTCCCGGTTGATGACGCTGTACTTGCCTGTGGAACCCGTGCTCACGCCGTTCGCTCGCTGAAGCCCCGCCTGCCAGGACTTGTCCTCCGCCATCCCCTCCGACGGCAGCGCGATCGACACGTTCGTCGCGGGGTCGCGGAACACGTTCATCGGGTCGCCGCCGTCCTCCGCAACGTTGATCTGCTGGTCCAGGAGACGCCGGTAGATGATCAAGCCCCGGTCCGACTCGCCAAGCTTCTCCAGCCAGCGCTGCGAGACCGGCCCCTGCGACATCCAGGCCATGTTGTCCTGGCCCGCATTGTGGTCCAGCAGCGACCAGATGGGCCGGCCCTGCAGGTCAACTCCCGGCAGCGGCACCGTGTAGGTCGGCACCTCTTCATCCCGCTGCGGAGGCTCACTGGGGTCCGTGTCGTGACACTGGTACCACAGGTACAGCGTGTGCGTGTCGTCCATCGGCACGCGAATCTGAAATCCGTTGCCTCCGCGGTCGTGCAGCATGTTGGGGAACACGATGGGGTGGCCGTACTTCCAGTTGGGGTGGTCTTCCGTGTCGCCCTGCAGCACCCTGCGTTTCACGATGCCGTAGTCGAAGACGTCGAACCCGATCTTGACGTGCGGCACCACCGGAGGCGCATTGCGCCAGAAACTCGGGTCGTCCTTCCCCTTGCCCAGCCGTTCGATGGCGTAGTGCGAGAAGTAGCGGTGGAGCCACTCCGTGTGGGTCGGGTCCAGCGAGTTCTCCATGATCTGGAGCCAGTTGCAGGGCACGACGGCCCAGCCCACGTCCCTGGCCGTGTGCTCCCTCACCATCGGCTCCCAGTGGGGGACCAGCGGCGCAGGCTGAGGGCCGAGATAGGCGAACAGCAACCCGCCCAGTTGCGTCACCGGGTAGGATTTGAGCTGCACCCGCTCCTTGAACGTGCTATCCGGGGGTTCAGCGGGCTGCTCCAGGCATTGACCCGTCTCGTCGTAGAGCCACCCGTGGTACGGGCAACGAAGCCCATTCTCCTCCGGGATGCCGTAGAGCAGGTTGAGCCGCCGATGAGCGCACGCCCAGTCGACCAGTCCGTACGTTCCGCTCCTGTCCTTGTAGAGGACCAGGTCTTCTCCCAGCAGGCGAACGCCCTTGGTCGGGTGTTCCTCGAGCTCCGAAGTAGCGGCCACCGGGAACCAGTACCTCCGGAGGAGCGTCCCCATGGGAGTCCCCGGTCCCACCTGTGTGAGTCGTTCGTTGACCTCTTGAGCTAGCAACGGAACCCTCCTTCCCAAGGACTACTGGATGACGATTTACGGTGCTGTTCCTCCGATTCGCGTTCGAGAACGGAAGCGCATTGCGCCACGCGAGTCGAGTATAGCACTGCTGCCTTCCAGGCAAGCGGCCCTGCCCAGTCAAGCCTCGTTGCGCTCCCGCATAACGCGGGACTATCGTTCCTCCATGAGCACGCCCCTTCCTTGCGGATACGCCAGCGAAGGCCAGGGAGTAACTCCCCTGGCCGCCGCGCTCGAGTCCGGCGCGATGGCCGATCAAGGCTTCGACGTCACCCTCGCCAAGATGGGCGACGCGCACGCGGTCGTGGCCGGGCTGGCGTCGGGTGCCATCGTATTCGGCAACCTGGCTGCGCCCGCGCTGGTGCTCGCGGCAGCGGAGGGGCGGGCGGACCTCGTCTTCCTGGCGGGTGGCGTCAACCAGCAGTTCCTCGTCGGCGCGCCCGGCATGACGCTCGATGCGCTCCCCGGGCTGTCCCTCGGCATGAGCCACCCCGGCGACCTGACCGACTTCCTCGGACAACTCACCATCGACCGCGTGCTTGGCGGTGCAGGGGAGCTTCGTGCCACTGGCGGAAGCCAGTCGCGTCTGCAGGCTGTGCTGAACGGCGAGGTTGCCGCGACGCCGGTCTCTCCGCCCACCCCCGGGCAGGCGAAGCAAGCCAGCGATCCCTGGGTGGAGGAGTACGCGGAGAAGGAAA
>JAPOOH010000550.1 GCA_026713505.1 Chloroflexota bacterium
CTACCTGGAACTACCCGACTTTTACCAGGAGAAGCGCGATCTGTTTCTGCGGCTGATGGAGGGTTCCCGGTTCGCGCTGGCGCCCTCGGCGGGCACGTACTTCCAGTTGGCCGAATACGGCGCCATCTCCGACGAACCCGACGTGGAATTCGCCAGGCGCCTGACCACCGATCACGGCGTCGCCGTCATCCCGGTCTCCGTTTTCTACAAGCAACCGCCCGAGATGCGCTACATCCGCTTCTGCTTCGCCAAGGAGTCCGCCACCCTGGTGGAAGCGGCGGAGCGACTGTCGAGCCTCTGAACGCATCCAGCCTCGGCGTACACCATTTCCATCGGCAATCCGCAGCAATCCTTGCGCCGGCTCGCAGGCAGACATTTCAGCATTTTCTCGTTCTGACAGGCAGTCAAAGCGGCGACAGCAGCATCCATCACGTCATCGCGCTTGACATCCTTGCGAAGCGTCCCATCGAGCGCATCGTCGATCAGCTCATCAATGTCTGGCCAAACACCGTTCAGGACTTCCCGACGCTCTTCGAAACCGGCCGTCAGCCTCTTTGGATTCTTCATCGGGCCTCTTCCCAAGCCAGCGAAGCAAACCTCGGGGTGGATCTCTCGAATAACGGCACGAGCCTTGCCGCTGCGGCGCATAAGATCATCCACTTCCGCGATTTTGGGCAGGATAGCGAAGGTCTGCTTCGTAACTTTTTTGCCCTTAACGCCTTCCCGGGATGTTGCCTTCAGGCTGATCTCTCCTGCCTCCGCAAGACTGGTAGCCGACAGCGCTTCCCGAACTGGCACCCGGAATACGCTACTGCCGCGGGGCTGGCCGAGCAGCCGGCGGGCCGCCTTGTCGCACTCGCGCTCGTCCGGCCCGTGTGGCAGGCCGATGGGAATGTCGACGTAGATTCGGTCGATCGCTTCGACTTGACTCACGAGACAGTCGATCCGCGGCACCACGAGCCACTCCGGCCTCCCGACGGGCCTCGCAACGACGACGAACCAACCGGCGGAGCATCCGTCGACGCCATACGCAGTGAACCCATCCGGCCGAGTCTTCAAGGAAACGGCGGAACTGCCTTCGGAGGACTCTCTTTCAACTACGTACCTGGGTATGGCTCCAGCGTCGCGAATCGATTCGGCCGGTGCGCTCGGCGAACCGGCGTGGCGAAATTCTTCGCGCACCACACGGCGCAAAGTCGTTTCCAAACCGTCGTTAGCAAGATACTCGCGCAACGCCCGGTTGATGGCGGTCTGGTAGCCGCGTCCGGTGTCGCTTGCGCGGGCACGGAAGGCGGCGACGATGTCCGCATCGAGCATGATCGTAATGCGCGTCTTGCCGGTTTGGGCAACGGCGGGTCCTCGGGTGGCGTCGCGAAAGTCATATTCCTTGCGCATATGTGTCTCTCTCCGTTCGGGTGGCGGGACGTGCGGAGATCAATCTCACATGATCGCCACGGTAGGTGTAAACAACGGTCACGATTCGACCAAGCGCATCGCCACCAACGGTGACAAATCGGCGTTCACCACGCGCGTCGGGGTCTTCGCGGGTCAGGCCGGACGGGTCGTCGAGCACGGCTTCGGCATCCCCGAAAGCGATGCGGTGCTTCAAGAAGTTTGCTTGCGCCTTGTCAAGATCCCAACTCGTGTCCACCAACTCAATATGTATATATATATGTATTGAGTCAAGCAGTAAGTGAAACCTCCAGATATAGCCACGCCCGTCGGGGCGTGGCTTTCACTCCCCACTCGCCTGACTGCCAGGTCTTGATCCTGCTTAACCTCCGGGCCTCTTCGACGAGGTCCGGGTCGAGTTCAACATTGGCCCGCAACATTACACCTCATAATGTGTATTGGCATGTGTATATCGTGCGGGCAGTGACGCGTCAACTGCGCACCCGAATGGGCTGTCATTCCGGTTTGGACGCGCTTCCATTCCGAATTGGACGAAGGTATATTCCGAATCAGACGGAGCTGCGCTCCAAATTGGACGAATCCTCATGCGCGAACTGCCGGCACAGCCAGAGCTATTGCCGCGTCATGCCGAGGCGCCCGTCCGCGAAGGCCTGAGCGATACGAGGATCGTGGCCCTGATCGGCCCCAGGCAGTCCGGA
>JAPOOH010000319.1 GCA_026713505.1 Chloroflexota bacterium
CACCGCGAAGCTGGCCGAGTGGCTCGACGCGGGCGAGACCGTCGTGCAGTCCGACCGCCGGATATGCGACGCGCCGGGCCGCTCATTCCACGCGCGGCAGCTGGTCGTGGGCGCGCGCTACCCGCAGCTGCCGTACCTGTGGCGCCAGCTCACTTTCGATCTGCCGGAGGAGGAGCGCACAGGCGCTCCGCAGATCGTGGAGCTCTCCATCCCGGAGTGGCTGGATGTGCTCGACCTGCCCGCCGACGTGCGCAGCGAGATAGAGTCTCAGAGCCTGACGCGGCTCGTGTTCAAGGCGCCGACGCGCGGGCTGTCCCTCCACCTCGGTTTCGACTACGTGGGCGAGCACAAGATGGGCCCGCTCAGCATCGCCATGCACCAGACGAAGATGAACGGCGGGCTCGCCCTGCAAGCGGCGCTGAGCGTCGCCCGGATCCGCGCGCTGGACGGCAGCATGAACAACGCCGCCGTCGTCACGACGGGGCCGTCGCTTCACGGCAAGAGCACGCTCACCATCATGATTGAACTCGCGCACAGCGAGCTCGCCTCGCTCCTATCGCTCCAGCCCGACCCCGAGGAAGGGGTCTATCCCATGAACGACGACATCATCCTGCTCCAGCCGCTCGCGGCGCCGGTGGAGGCGCAGCTGGACGGGCAGCGTGTCACCTACGCCTACGGGATAGACGGCACGGAGAACAACTTCTATGCCGTCCCGTCCGGCCTCACCCGAGAGGACGACCCGGTGACGTACGACGTCGTGCGGGGCGCTCCCGGCGAACCGAACCCACAGGAGACGCTGGAGAACGTCGTGGCCGACCCCGGGACCGGCGAGTCGGACTTCTCGCAGAACCCCACGCGGAACATGCGCATGGTGCTCTCGCGGCGCAGGCTGCTGCAACGCAAGGGCGTCGCGGAGGTCATAAGCCGCGTGACGGGGGGCTCGCTCACAGAGGCGGCGCACGTCCCGATGGGGCACATGCACCGCATCATCTGGCAGGCCGTGATGCGGGAGAACACCGTCATCCCGCCGCTGCGCCGGCTGAGCCTGGAGCAGTACGTGCGCGTCCTGATGTACGGCGAGGCTGTGCAGATGGGCGCAGCCGCGGGCGCGATCGGCAGGCCGTACGTGGAGTACTTCTCGGACCCGTTCATCATCGGTTTGGAGGACGACAACGCGAACATGCTGTACGACATCCTCCGCCGCATGCAGGCGGACGGCGTCCGGCAGGAGTTCTATGCCTTCAACACCGGAGGCCTCGGCGCGGACACGAATGACGCCGCAGAGGGAAGGCTGTACCGGAAGATCCCGCGAGAGGTGACGTTGGCGCTGCAGGAGGCCGTGCTCCGCAACGCTGCGAATTACGAGTACGACCCGTACATCGGCTCCGAGGTCGCCGCCGCCGTGACCGACGCGACGGGAAACGAGGTGCTCGACCTGCGCGCCGATTGGCTGCCGCGCAACGTCTACGGCGAGGAGGAGTACGTCCGCCGCATCGACGCACTGCGCTACCGCCGCTTCTACGGCTCGCCCGAGAACGAGCGGACCGGCATCCTGCGCTACACGAAGGTCGTGAACGACCTCATCGATCTGACCGACATCCCGCCCCCGCGGTCCGAGTGGGAGGCAGCGCGCCTGCTCTCATTCTGCTGGAGCCTGGAACACTCCTACGAGACGTTGGCCGAGGCCGCGGCCCGCCGCGAGGAGGGCGAAGCGCCATCTGCCGAGATGCTCGGCGCGCTGAGCTATGCGATCGCACGGGGAGTGACCGAAGGCCTGACGCTCTCTTCCGGCGAAGAGTCCGCACTCGCGGTTCTCGGCGTCCGAAGGTAGGGGCCTTCTTCCACGGGTCCCGGTCCGACCTCCTTCTCCGGCAAGAGAGCCGGTGTGAGGACAGCAACGCAGAAACAAGGCAGTGAGGAGGCACCGAATGGCGACCGTAGAGCATCTGCAACCGGAAGGCATGTCCCCCAACGGGGGCCGCTACACCCACGTGGTGAAGGCCGGCCCGTGGGTCTTCATCGCGGGGCAGACCGCCTCCGACGAGAACGGCGACGTGGTGGGTGTTGGCGACCCCGCCGCGCAGGTAGGGCAGGTGATGAAGAACCTGCGGACCGCTGTCGAATCGGGCGGCGGGGCGTTGGGGGGCATCGTCACGACGACGGTATACGGCGTGGGGGCCGAGGACCTGGAGGCGGGGGGCGCGGCGCCGCGGGGGCC
>JAPOOH010000320.1 GCA_026713505.1 Chloroflexota bacterium
AGGGGGAAGACTTTGAGACGCCCCCCGGGGGAGCGGAGGAGAACCACTACCCTCTCGCGGAGGGAAAGGCGGGGCTTGTGGAACTCGCACGAAGACAGAGAAGAGTTCCGGGTGCGTCCAAACGGCGGACTCCCGGATGTCCAGGCCGTGGTGGGCTGCGATCTCTTCGCAGGCGTGCTTGTAGGCGAGCACCCGCGAGACGGGCATCGCGACGTGCAGGTAGTCGGCGTAGCGCCAGCGCTGCTCCTTCCAGCGTTCGGTCGGCCGGAGCGGGCGGATGTTGTCGCGCCAGCGTTCAGCGACGGCGTGGCGCGTCTCCCAATACTCGCGCGTCGGGCCGGGGCCGAGGTCGCGCCCGCCCGCGGCGAGCGCCTCGGCGATCGTGCGGGTGCGCTGCGCCTCCACCTGTTCGCGGTAACCCTCGAAGCCGAGGTAGAGGATGCAGGGCGCGGCGTTCTCCGGAGTGCCGGGTTCCTCGGTGAGGTCGATGAGCGCCGGCACCAGGCCGATGTCGAAGAGGCGGGCTACCACCGGGTAGCCCTGCTCGAACGTGTCGAACCCGACCGACGCGAACTCGCGCACCTCAGGCAGGGCACGCAGATCGATGGTGGCCTCGGTGATGACGCCCATCGTGCCCTCGGCTCCGGCGAACAGGCCCTTGAGCATCGGGCCGCTGCTCTGCCGCTGGAGCGCGCGCGTCCGTACGACCTCGCCGCTGCCCAGCACCACCTCCAACGCCCGCACCTGCTGGCCCATCGAGCCGTACCTGCTGGCACGGTAGCCGACGCTGTCCGTGGAGATCGCACCGCCCACGGTGGCTATCGGGACGCTCCACGGATCGTGCCCCAGCATCATGCCGTACTTCCGGGCGGCAGCGTCGAGGTCGGCCAGGT
This sequence comes from Chloroflexota bacterium, assembly GCA_026713505.1. GTDB lineage: Bacteria > Chloroflexota > Dehalococcoidia > Lucifugimonadales > Australimonadaceae > Bin16. The sequence goes on from JAPOOH010000320.1 coordinate 894, forward strand.
AGGCGCCGGGCTGCACGCGGGCAGTCCTGTCCTCACGGCTCACTTCGAGGATGCGGTCCATGCGCCGCAGGTCGAGCGCGATGCCGCCGCGGACCGGCACGACCGCCCCCATGACGCCGGTGCCGCCGCCATAGGGCACGACCGGTATCCCACGCTCCGACGCGAACGAAACGACTGCCGAGACCTCCGACGTGATTGCCGGACGCGCCACCGCATCGACCCGTGCCTGTGCCAGCTCCGAGCGCGTACCGAGCCGGTGCGCCGTTACGGCGTCGAACGACAGCCGCTCGCGCGACTCGTCGTCGGTCAGGACGTGCTGCGCGCCGACGATGGCAACGAGGGCGTCGCGGATGTCAGTGGCGGACACGGTGCTCATGCGGAACTCCCTCCGCTGTCCCCTACCCGACGACGCGCCAGGTGGTGCCGGACGGGGAGTCCGTTAGCTCGATGCCCATCGCGGTAAGCTGGTCGCGGACGGCGTCGGCGCCGGCGAAGTCGCGGGCGGCGCGCAGGGCGGCGCGCTGCTCGACGAGCGCCTCGACCCGTGCGGCGAGGTCCGCGTCGACTGCGGCCTCGCGCTCCTCGAGTGTGAGGCCGAGCACGGCGGTCAACTCGCGGAGCGTCTCCTGCGCGGAGGCAACGTCCTGCCCCTCAGAGGAACCGCGGTTGATGTCGCGGGCGAGGTCGAAGAGGGCGGCTACCGCCTGGGGACTGTTGAGGTCATCGTCCATAGCCTCGATGAAGCGCGAGCGTGTCTCCGAGGCGTCGAGTGCCTCGGTCGCGCCAGCATTCGAATCGGCCGACGCCGCCTGCCGGAGCCGTCCGGCGGCTCGCTCGGACCCGGCGAGCGCCTCGTCTGAGTAGTAGCCGGGGCTGCGGTAGTGGGCGTTCAGCACGGAGAGGCGGATGGCGTCAGCCGAGTAGTGCTCCAGCGCGTCGCCGATGGTGACGAGGTTGCCGAGCGACTTGCTCATCTTCTGCGCGTCCATGTTGAGCAGACCATTGTGCAGCCAGAACCGGGCGAAGGGACGCACGCCGGTGAACGCCTCGCTCTGGGCGATCTCATTCTCGTGGTGGGGGAAGATGAGGTCCTGCCCGCCGCCATGGATATCGATGCTCTCGCCGAGGTAGCGCAAGGCCATGGCGGAGCACTCGATATGCCAGCCGGGGCGTCCGCCGCCCCAGGGGCTCTCCCACGACGGTTCGCCGGGCTTGGCAGACTTCCAGAGCGCGAAGTCCATGGGGTGTTCCTTCTGCACGCCCG